>JAJGAH010000384.1 GCA_020844525.1 Eubacterium sp. | reverse complement strand
CTTTACGGCCATCGCGGATGCGATCCGGAGTAAAAATAAGAAAACAACGAAATATAAACCGGAGGATATGTCAGAAGCGATCTTAAATCTTTCCACGACGGATATCGGAGCCATTGGCGAGGGACTGGTGGCCAGAAATCTCTCGGAACTGGATCTTGGGAATGCCACGATCATTTCTTCCTACAGCCTCCAGAATGTTGGAGCGCTGAAGGTTAAGGGAGATGCCGTGGTGACCGTTCAGGACTATGGGCTTGTCGGAAGCGGCAACATCGACCCTGTCCTGCAGGAAGCGAATCTTCCGCTTGCGAGAACCCTCGGAAACTACGCCTTTGCCAACAACAATAAGCTTACCAAGGTGACGGTTTCGGATTCCGTCATCTCGCTTCCGTCCTATCTTTTTCAAAATGACAGCAGCCTGACGGACTTTACCCTGCCCTCGGGATTGAAGAGTATCTATGAAGGGGTCTTCTATGGCTGCAGCAAATATCATCCGGAGTCCCTGCCCAGCAGCGTGACCATGATTGGAGACAGCGCCTTTTATCAGTGCTCGGTGCTTTCTCTCACGAGTCTCCCTTCGGGTGTGGTGACCATTGGAATCAGTGCCTTTTATCAGTGCACCGCCCTGGCTTTAACCAGTCTTCCGGACGGTTTGGTCTCGATCGGAAGCAGTGCTTTCTTTGGATGCGCAAGGCTTGCCGTTTCGAGCCTCCCATCCAGTATCACTTCGATAGGAGCGGCTGCTTTTCGGGACTGCACGAATCTTACCGCAACAGCTCTCCCGGAGAATCTGACCACGCTGAATGAGAATGTCTTTAACGATTGCAGTAACCTTGCCATTTCTGCCATCCCGGATCATGTGACATCCATCGGTGCCTACGCCATGTACAACACGGGGTCTGTCAATCTGACGATTCCGGACTCCGTGAAGACCATCGGGAATTATGCGTTCTCCAACTGCACGAAACTGGAATCGGTCCGGATCCCGGCGATGGAGACGAATGCGATGGGAAACCACGCCTTTTCCGACTGCACCAGCCTGAAACGGGTGGAGTTTGCTTCCGGCTCGGTATGTACGACGAACTATGCCTTTTATAACTGTACGGCATTGGAGGAGGTGGTGTTCCCGCCTACCTTCGAGAACATCTATATTTACTCTTTTTACAACTGTAAAAACCTGCGACTCACGGAGCTTCCGAGACAGCTTCAGACGCTGGCGGGATATGCCTATTATAACTGCGTTCTGGCGAGCTTCTCGTATTTACCGGATACCATTAACGGTGTTTATGACCATGCCCTTCAGAACTGTACCGGCCTTACTGAGCTTCGATTCCATTCTACACCGGAAAACGGGATTGATTCCACTTCTTTTAAGGACTGTAGCAACCTGAGTGACATTTATGTTCCGTGGGCACAGGGAGCGATCTCCAATGCACCATGGGGTGCAACGAATGCGACCATCCACTACAGCACGGTCTATGCAGCAACCGGGATCACCCTTCAGGATTCTGTTCTGGTCAATGTCACAGCAGCCACCTTTGACTGTAAGACCATCCTAAAGGTGATCGATCAGGACGGATATCAGACGACCGGGGAAGCGACAGGGCTGACCTGGTCAGCAGGAACGCTTACCGGAGCCACCATCGATGCCTCAACCGGCGTTCTGACCTTAAGCAGCCCGGCTGCAAATTCCACGCTTCAGATCACAGCCACATCAGAAAATCTCGGAAGTGCAATGACAACCCTGACGTTCGTTGCGAGAAGTTATTCTGTGGATCTCGGAAACGGCCAGTGGGTCGATACCGGAACCAAGATTAATAACAATACCGTCTATAAATCTGACGCGGGATCCTACCACATCAATAACGGCGCATCGACCGCGACGATCACTCTTGTTGGCTATTCCAAATTTGTGGTCTATATCCGGTCCTATGCAGAGAACACCTACGACTATACGATGGCGGGTGTTCTGGATGCGAACGTATCAAGGGGTGGAAGCAGTGTCCTGACGACAAGCGGCATGCAGTCATCGACGACTTACTACAAGGCCGAATACACGATCCCCGACAATGGAACGCATACCATTCAGATCCTGTACACGAAGGATAATTCCCAGAACAATGCAGACGATCGTGGCTACTTCTACGTTGCAGAAAGCGAGTGCGAGTAACGGACGAAAAAGAAAGATGACGAGAAAGAAAAAAGGAAAGAGTTTGATCCGGATGGGAGGTGATACCGTTGATCGATTTTGTTTTGAGGTATTGGATTCAGGAGCTGTTCGCTCTGATCATTGCCGTGATCACGTGGCTTTGGCGGGCACTGCTCCGGAGGAAACAGGAGAACGATGAAATCAAAGAAGGAATGATGGCCCTGCTGCATGACCGGATCTATCAGGCCTGCAGCTTTTTCCTTGCCCGGGGCTGGTGTTCGATGGAGGACCGCAGTAATCTGGAATATCTTTACAAGCCCTATAAGGCCCTTGGTGGGAACGGAACCGGGGAGTCTCTGTACAAGAAATGTATGGATCTTCCTCTTGTGGAAGAGAGAACCGACAAGGATAGAATTTCCAAGTGAAAATTCAATGTGCCGGAAATGTCCGCAAATGTCCAGGTGGCAGATGTGATACTGTAAAATCAGCAAAGAAAGATAGTGAAAGAGCCTCGTGCAGGACAAACCTCCTGTCCGGGGCTTTTTCTATGGAAGGAGGAATGACGCTATGGACTTTGGAATCGCAAGTGTGGCAGCAATCACGGTGATTGCTTATCTCGTCGGTATCGGCTGCAAGGCAGCTGGTGCTGTAAAGGATGAGCTGATCCCGGTGATCTGCGGATGCGTCGGTGCAGTGCTCGGCATTGCCGGGTTGTATCTCATGCCGGATTTTCCGGCAAAGGATGTCATCAATGCACTGGCTGTCGGTATCGTGTCCGGCCTTGCAGCAACTGGTGTGAACCAGATCTACAAGCAGCTCACAAAGACAGGGGAGTGAGAGGAGGTGATCCTCGTATCTC
>JAJGAH010000383.1 GCA_020844525.1 Eubacterium sp. | reverse complement strand
GCCTGCTGCTACGCCAGGATAATGCGGACCTGCGTCTGAGAAAATATGGTCACAGAGTCGGGTTAATCAGTGATGAGGAATATCAGAAGACACTGACCAAGCAGAAGCAGATCGAGGATGAAATTCAGAGAGTTTCCAACACGTTTGTAGGACAAACAAAGAATGTACAGGATTTTCTTATTGAAAATCATTCGTCCGCACTGAACAGTGGCTGCTCTATTGCAGATCTGATCAGAAGACCGGAATTAAACTATAAGATGCTTGCCGCCATTGATCCGGACAGACCAGTCCTTCCAGAAGCTGTTGGTGAGCAGGTGAATATTAACATCAAGTATGAGGGATATATCAAGAGACAGTTAAAGCAGGTTGAGCAATTTCGGAAAAAAGAAAGCTGGAAAATACCGGATGATATAGATTACGAAAATGTCTCCAGCCTTCGTATAGAAGCAAGACAGAAACTGGAAAAATACAAACCAATCAGTATCGGACAGGCTTCCAGAATTTCAGGTGTTTCTCCATCTGATATATCAGTGCTGATGGTTTATCTGGAAAGCAAAAAATAAAGGATGAAAAAATGACACAATATAAACTGGATCTGTTTTATCACGGTTTGCAGCAGCTTGACCTTCATCTGGAGGATGATCAAATTAGCAAATTTATCACGACCTATGAGATGCTTGTCGAAACAAATAAGGTAATGAACCTGACAGCAATTACAGATTTCGATGAAGTGATTGTTAAGCATTTTCTGGATAGCCTGTCTATTGTAAAATTAAAGCCGATTCGTACTTTATTATCAAAAGATCATGCAAAGGTTATTGATGTAGGAACAGGTGCAGGTTTTCCAGGTATTCCGCTGGCAATTGCATTTCCAAATGTTCAATTTACTTTGGCGGATGCACTTTTAAAAAGGGTCAGATACCTGAACACATTGACAGAAGCGTTAAACCTGACAAATGTAGAAAATATACAGGCACGGGCAGAATTATTAGGTCGTGACTCAGACTACCGTGAACAATTCGATCTCGCTGTTTCCAGGGCTGTTGCAAATCTATCGCCACTTTGTGAATACTGTATTCCGTTGGTTAAGCCTGGTGGTGATTTTGTAGCCTACAAGTCTCAGAAGGCAGAAGAGGAATTGAATACATCTGGTAGAGCAATTTCTGTTCTCGGAGGGAAAGTACAGGAAACCTTGAAATTTAATCTCACTGAAAATGATAAAGAGGATGCGATGGAGAGAGTTCTCATAGACATCAAAAAGGTAAAAAATACTCCTGCTTTTTATCCGAGAAAAGCCGGAACACCGACAAAGAAACCTTTGTGACATGTTTCACGTGAAACATATTACTGAAGTCCTAAAAAAAGGTTTTATTCAATAATCGTAGAATGAATGCATCTATAAAGACTATCAGAATTACTGGTGGTCTTTTATTTTACTAAGTGATGTTTCACGTGAAACATTATAAAAAAACAAAAATGGTTATTTGGATGTTTCACGTGAAACATATACCTATTTACTCTTGAAGATGGTATAATCAGCTTGTTGTTTAAAAAAAATAAAATATGAAAGGAAGGAAACTCTTGAGCAGAGTTATTGCAATCGCCAATCAAAAAGGCGGTGTCGGTAAATCTACTACGGCGATCAATCTTTCAGCCGCTTTGGCTGAATCAGGAAAAAAAGTTTTGTTGATTGATATGGATCCGCAGGGAAATGCAACAAGTGGGGTAGGTATTGATAAACAGGATTTGAATAATACAATCTATGACTTATTCCTTGGAGAATGTAGTTTTGATGACTGCCTGATCAAGCTATCCTATAAGAAAAATGAAGATTTGAAAAATTACTATTTAATTCCTTCCAATGTAGATCTGGCCGGGGCAGATATTGAACTGATTGATACAGAAAACAAAGAATATATATTGAAAAACAAACTGGAGCAGGTAAGAGATCAATATGACTATATAATCATTGACTGTCCGCCTTCCCTTAACCTTTTAACTATAAATGCCTTAACAACGGCAGATAGTGTTATGATACCAATTCAATGTGAATATTATGCACTTGAAGGACTGGCACAGCTTTTGTATACGATCAGACTGGTTACGGAAAGATTGAATGACAAGCTGACCATCGAAGGTGTTGTATTTACCATGTATGATGCACGAACTAAATTATCCGGTCAGGTAATGGATGATGTCAGAGAGAATCTGGACGCACATATATTTAAAAGCGTGATTCCCAGAAATGTTCGTCTGGCGGAGGCTCCCAGTTATGGACTTCCAATCAATATCTATGCAAGAAAATCAGAAGGTGCAAAAGCCTATCGGAAACTTGCAAAGGAACTTAATAAGAAGGGGAAAGCTGAAAAATGGCTACAGGAAGAGGTTTAAACAAAAAAAGAGGGTTGGAGTCCCTGATCCCACATAAAATAGATCACGTAGAAGATCCTTCAGACCAAACTGAGAAGAATACGGGTGTCTCATCAGATATTTCCATTGAAAATGGTGTTGAATCATCAAAGCCAGAAAATAAGAATAACAATATAGATCATCTCCCCAAAATGGCAGATGAAGAGAATAAATCCCATGCAAATTCAGCTGATACAGAAAATCTGGATAATAAAGTCCTGCATGTTCGACTGACAGAAGTGATACCAAATCAGGAACAGCCAAGGAAAGACTTTCGGGATGAAACAATAAAAGAGCTTGCAGACTCTATCAGACAGTATGGTGTGATCCAGCCACTTCTGGTGCAGAAAAAAGGAAAATACTATGAGATCATAGCGGGAGAAAGAAGATGGAGAGCTGCCAAGGAAGCTGGATTGAAAGAAATTCCGGTGATATTAAAAAAATTTGATGAGCAGAAGACCATGGAGATATCCCTGATTGAAAATATTCAGAGGGAAAACCTGAATGCTATTGAAGAGGCAGAAGCATTTCAAAAGCTGATTGAGTCTTTCCAGATGACACAGGAAGAGGTTGCAGAAAAAGTGGGAAAGAGCAGATCAGCTA
>JAJGAH010000382.1 GCA_020844525.1 Eubacterium sp. | reverse complement strand
ATGTAATGTGGCTTCACGCCTGAAGATCCTGAAAACCAAAACCGCGGTTGCAAAATGACAGACATGCAAATAACGCATTCACAGATCCTGCAGGATCGATGACGATATTTCACGTACCTGCTTCATCCGATGCCGCATCTCTTCTATATCTGCGGCTTCTTCCGGATTTTCGGACCCCGTCAGCTTCTGGATCTCTCTGACACTGTCTCTGATCTTCAGGAACTTCTCCACCAGATGCAGTCTCTTCTCGTAATCCTCCAGAATCCGGTCGCAGCGTTTCATCAGATCATGCACGCCCTGACGGCTGATTCCCTCATCCCGGGCTACCTCCGCCGGAGAATAATCATCAAAATTGATCTCTGTATATATTCTCCTCTGATGCTCCGTCAGCAGCTCTCCGTAAAAATCATACAGATAGGATTTTTCAACAAACTCTTCCATCAGCCCTTTACACCGGTCTTCTGCCCCGTTAAAAAAGCGGGCACGTTTTAAACGTACCCGCTAATACTACATGATTCGAGCATGCATGTCAAGTGTTTTCACTTGACAAATCTCAAATTACGTTTTCCATGACAGGCCTGAAATTCAATCTCTGATCACTGTATCGACGGAACCTCCGGCTCTTCCTGGCATCATCTTGTCAGAATCAGATCTCCCGGTCCTCCAGACGGATATATCTTCTGTGATGCCCAACATATTTATATGCCGGACGGATGATCTTTCCACCGTTGACCATCTCTTCGATCCGGTGCGCAGACCAGCCGGAGATACGGGCAATCGCGAAAAGAGGGGTAAACAGCTCCCGCGGGAAATCCAGCATGGAATACACAAATCCGCTGTAAAAATCCACATTGGCGCAGATCGGCTTTACGAGACGGCGCTTGCGGACCATACATTCCTTTCCGATCCTCTCCACATTTTCATAGAGGCGGAATTCATCCTCCATATTCTTCTCGATGGAGAGCTTTTTCGCATACTCCTTCAGAATGACGCAGCGGGGATCCGAGAGCGTATAGACCGCATGTCCCATTCCATAGATCAGCCCCGCATGATCGAAGGCCTCACGGTCCAGAATTTTGTCCAGATAGGAGCAGATTTCGTCCTCGTTGTCCCAGTTGTGGACATTTTCCTTGATGTCCTCGAACATCTGCAGTACTTTGAGATTCGCGCCGCCGTGCTTGGGACCCTTGAGAGATCCGAGGGACGCGGCAACCGCGGAATAGCTGTCTGTTCCTGTGGAGGATACCACGTGGGTTGTAAAGGTGGAGTTGTTGCCGCCGCCGTGCTCCGCATGGAGAATCAGCGCCGTATCCAGTACCTTTGCCTCCAGCTGTGTATACTGTCCGTCCGGATGGAGCATCTGCAGCAGGTTCTCCGCCAGGGAAAGCTCCGGCTTCGGATTCCGGATGATCAGGTTCTGTCCCACATGATAGTGTCTGTGCGTATGATAGCTGTAAACCGCAAGCAGCGGCATCTTGGCAATCATAGACAGTGCCTGGCGCAGGACATTGGGAATGGAGATGTCATCCGCGTGGGGATCATAGGAATAAAGTGTCAGAATACACTTCTGCAGGGAATTCATCATGTTGTAGCTTGGTGCCTTCATAATGACATCCCTGGTGAATTCCTTGGGCAGTTCACGGTAGCTGCTGAGAATCTCAATGAAATCCTTCAGCTGCTTCTCTGTCGGAAGAGATCCGAACAGCAGAAGGTAGGTAACCTCCTCGAAACCGAAACGGCGGTTTTTCATGCCGCCCACAAGGTCATCTATATTGTAGCCCTGGTAGTAGAGCCGTCCTTCGGAAGGAACACTCTCACCCTCATCATTGAGCGACGTACCCATAACATCGGAGATTTCTGTAAGTCCCGTCAGAACACCCTTTCCGGTATTATCACGGAGTCCCCTCTTTACGTCATATTCCTGATACAGGCTCAGATCGATCTTTCCTGACCTGCGGCTGAACTCAACCAGCTCTTTTACTTTGGCATCCTGCTCTGTTGCTGTAAGGCTCATGAACAACTCTCCTTCCTGAGAGGATCGGACAAATTCCGTCACCTCCCGGCAAATTGTAAAAAAGCGATTAACCCATGGCACCTCTGCCACAATTAATCGCTTCATAAAGCCGGAAGTCGGATTCGAACCGATGACCCCTTCATTACGAGTGAAGTGCTCTACCTGCTGAGCTATTCCGGCACGTGCACGCTGAAGTGGCACAACCACTATTATACATAAATTGAAACAAAATTCAACTGGGAATTTCTGAAGGACGCATAAAGTGGGAATTTCTGAAGACCGAAGAAAAACGCATGGCCAGTACGCATATATAGTTTTCAAAAATATACACTCGTGCAATATGTCTGTCTTTCACGGCAGACTAAAAGAAACACAGGAGAAAACTATATGCCACTTTCTCCTGTGTATTCCGGTCAAAAGATATAAAGAGCTCACAGCAATCTTATGAAGCAGTGCACATTTCCGGAATGCATTTATCAAAATTCATTCCAGCTCAAACGCTCCGGTATAAAGCTGATAGTACACGCCCTTCTGCGCAATCAGCTGATCATGGGTACCCCGCTCGATGATGTGGCCGTGGTCCAGAACCATGATCGCATCGCTGTTTCTTACAGTGGAAAGCCTGTGGGCAATGACAAAGACGGTCCTGCCCTTCATCAGATTGTCCATGCCCTGCTGTACCAGTGCCTCCGTTCTCGTATCGATCGATGATGTGGCCTCATCCAGAATCATGACCGGCGGATCTGCCACCGCTGCCCTGGCGATAGAAATCAGCTGACGCTGTCCCTGGGACAGCTGGGCGCCGTTCGCCGTCAGCATCGTATCATACCCGTCCGGGAGTCTTGTGATAAAGTCATCCGCATTGGCAAGCTTTGCCGCCGCGATGCACTCCTCATCCGTCGCATCAAGGCGTCCGTAACGGATATTGTCCATGACTGTTCCGGTAAAAAGGTTCACGTCCTGCAGAACAATACCGAGAGAACGCCGCAGGTCCGGCTT
>JAJGAH010000381.1 GCA_020844525.1 Eubacterium sp. | reverse complement strand
AGGCGCCGACTGCTGCCAGTGCGTCAGCACCGAGAAGTCTTCCTACGATGATCGAGTCCATCATGTTATAGGTCTGCTGCACAAGCTGTCCGAGCAGAACAGGGATCAAAAAGCGAAGAATAAGACGAAACGGACTGCCCTCTGTCATGCGGCGGACACTACCTGATGTATTAGAATGAGAATCTGGCATAATATTTTTCCTTCTTTTGCAGTTGATCACGAAGTATGCAGTCCCTGTGTACTTTCCTGTGTACTTTCCTGCGCAGAAGACTGCAGGGGCTTTGCGCCGCAGATGATTTTATCATGCATATCTGCACTGTCAATATGCCGTTTCGTGATCTTTTAAGATAAATCTCTGTTAATGTCCTTTCTGTACCTGTATGAAGGACGCATCCCTCTGAAAAATCATAATCAGACTATGCACGAACGCCGGTTATACGTGTATAATAATGTTCCGGAGCAGATAATGAAACATGGGAAGCAGAACTGCATGTATACCAGGTCTGATATGCCAGCTGGATACCGGTTTTATCAGAATGAAATATTCATTGGAATTAGAAAAAAATGGGAAGGACGGTTAATATTTTATGAAGGTACTTATGATCAATGGAAGCAGACGTGAAAAAGGATGCACATACACTGCTTTATCTATCGTTGCGGATGCGCTAAAGGAGGATGGAATTGACTCCGAGATCGTTTTTGCAGGAAAAGATGCCGCGAATGGGAATATCAATGCATGCGTTCAGGAGCTGAAAAAGAAAGCGGCAGAGGCGGATGGCTTTGTTTTTGGATCTCCGGTCTATTATGCATCTCCGACGGGAGAAATTGAGATGGTTCTTGACCGGCTGTTTGGGACTGCTGGTGCTGAGATGCGTCACAAACCGGCCGCCGTCGTTACTTCTGCAAGAAGGGCCGGCACAACAGCTGCACTAGATGCGCTGGCAAAATATCCCACCATCAATGAGATGCCGGTCGTTTCCTCTTCGTATTGGACGATGGTACATGGCTCCGCTCCCGAGGATGTACTGAAGGATGAGGAAGGTGTCGGCATCATGAAACAGCTGGGCAGGAACATGGCATGGATCCTGAAGTGTATCGAAGCAGGAAAGAAAGCAGGTATCAAAGAGCCGTTGAAGCCACAGTATAACAGGACAAATTTCATCCGATGAGGACCAATAAAATTTCATCCTTTAAGGGCTGAACGGGTTGACAACAGCTGCCACGGATGTTAAGCTGTGACAATCTTCAGATGAATTTTCAACAATTTCATAAGGGGTAGAGGGAGTAATCGAAATAGTCAGATCAACATCACGCCCGCATGGGATGGTCTGCTATACCTTTTCATACTTGATATGGTGATGAGACTTTATGCAGAGACAGATCCGGAAGGATCTTCTGCATGAAGTCTCTTTTTTTATCATAAAGTCTTTTTGGATATTTTTAGAAACTTTTCAAAAAGCACAGCGGAGGATTTTATATTGAAAAAATGGTATCAGCTTCCGGCAAAGGAGGTCATGGACGAACTGGGCACAAATCCAGAAGGACTGTCACCGGATCAGGTGACTGCCGCACAGGAAAAATATGGAAGAAATGTGCTGAAGGAAGGAAAAAAGAAAACGCCGTTCCAGATTTTTCTGGGCCAGTTCAGGGACCTGCTGGTCATCGTGCTGATCGCTGCAGCAGTCATCTCGGCGCTTACAGGTGATGCCAGGAGCACCCTGGTTATTCTGGGTGTCCTGGTAATAAATGCTGTTCTTGGTACCGTGCAGGAGGTCAAGGCACAGAAGTCCCTGAATGCACTGAAACAGCTGTCATCACCCCATGTAAAGGTAATGCGCGGTGGACAGAAGATGGAAATTGATTCCGCCGAACTCGTTCCCGGCGATATTGTCATCGCAGAGGCTGGAGACATGATTGCGGCAGATGGAAGAATCATAGAAAATTATTCTCTTCAGGTCAATGAGTCTTCCCTGACCGGAGAATCCACCAACATTGACAAGAAAGAGCAGACTCTGGCGAAGGAGCTGTCGCTGGCCGACCGTGTCAACATGGTATATTCGGGAAGCCTGGTAACCTATGGCAGGGCTGTGATCTGTGTGACAGCGACCGGCATGAACACAGAGATCGGAAAAATCGCCGCATTGATGAATCAGGCTAAGGAGAGAAAGACGCCGCTCCAGAAAAGTCTGGACCAGTTTTCCAGTCATCTCGCAGCGGGAATTCTTGTGATCAGTGCGATTGTTTTCGGTCTGCAGCTCTATCGCGGTATGGATATCATGGATGCCCTGCTTTTCGCTGTTGCCCTGGCAGTGGCCGCCATCCCGGAGGCACTTGGATCAATCGTCACCATTGTCCAGGCGATGGGCACCCAGAAAATGGCAAGAGAGCATGCCATCATCAAGAATCTGTCCGCTGTTGAATCCCTGGGAAGCGTATCGGTGATCTGCTCCGACAAAACCGGGACATTGACACAGAACAAGATGACCGTACGGGAACTCTATATCGGAGGAGAAGTACTTTCGGTACAGCAGATCGATCTGACACAGCAGCTGCACCGCTATCTGCTCTATGATGCGGTCCTTACGAACGATTCCACCCTGGTGGATGGAAAGGGTATCGGAGACCCGACAGAGTATGCACTTCTGGATATGTACCAGAAGATTGCAGACAGTGCTTTCGATCATGAACATGAAAGCCTTACCGCAGAGGACCTTCGGCATATACTCGGACGTGTCGGAGAGGTGCCTTTTGATTCCGACCGCAAGCTGATGAGCACAAAGCATCTGATCCACGGCGTTCCCACTGTTTTCACGAAAGGAGCGGTGGATGTTCTTCTGGAGCGCTGTGACCGGATCCGTTTCAGAGACCAGGAAGGTTCTCCGTTCGTCTGTCCGATAACTGACGCTGACAGGCAGAAAATTCTGGAACAAAATCAAAAATTTTCCGAGAGGGGACTGCGTGTCCTGGCCTTTTCCTATAAGGAAACGGAAGAGGAGCTGACTTTAGAAACAGAAA
>JAJGAH010000380.1 GCA_020844525.1 Eubacterium sp. | reverse complement strand
TCTCCCTGTGAGGACAAAGTGACCTGGTAGGCACCATACCCCATATCTCCCTTCTGCGCCGCGATCCGGATGTGGTTGAACCGATACGCAGGGTAGAACTCCTGGGTCATGACATCCCCAACTGCAAGCTTGTTCCACTCCGACAGCGCCTTGCTGTCACACACAATAGATGGTCTGGAGAAGCTTTCACTGTCCGCCACATAAAAGCTCCTGCCGATCGTGGCAGCTGCCGTGAGCAGTATGACACAGAGCAGTGTTGCGTGGATGAGAATACCCCCGTGCTCCTGCGATGCAGATTTCGAATATTCCAGCGATACTTCATAATCTTCCATGCTTCTGTCCGCCACAGAAACCCATCCACAGCAGCCGGCAAGAATCAGGCAGAATATAAAGGGATAACTGTATACCGGCTTTCCCTCCCAGATAATATAGAAAAGCAGACCACCAAGTATGGCAAATGTAAATACTGTTTGAAAGAAATCCATTCTTCTGTGAAATACACTCTGGAATATGCTGAAAATAGTCAGAAGCAGAAGAAGAATCCGGAAAGCCTGACAGTACAGAAGCAGTCCTCCACAGTATTCCCCATTAATCAGCTGGTAAAGGATCTGCTGGCTGTTTTCGGATTCCGTGGTTCTCTGGTAATATTCAGCCGTGCCATCTGACCAGGTAAGACCGATTTTTTCCACATAGTGGAGGATTGTGCCAGCCGGGCCGCGCTCCTTCAGTGCATTATGAATCACCAGTTCATCCGCGGCTTTCTTTTCCTCTTTTGTGGAAAATTTCTCCGTGTATTGAATATCCTCGCCTGTCACCCGGCCGGACCCACGCAGCCCAATCATGATCCAGTGCTGGATCGGGAATTTCGTCTGGCTGTCCGGATCATACTGTCTGTTCAGATGGCGTATGCCAGCGGCAGTTCCACCCATGATCACAACCGTCAGAACCAGAATCAGAAGCTTCTGCCATCCATGCTTTGAAGCTGGACCGATTTCTGGATGACTTATCTTGCTGTGCCCATGCCCTCCAACCCTGTGTCCATGCCCTTCAAACCATTGAAAGATTGCAGCCAGAAGCAGTGCAATGACAGGAAACACTGCGGTCGGACGCATGTAGTACCCGATCACCGTAACAAAGCCGATCGCCATACAACCGGCAGCACGTGTACCAAATGGCAGCGTTTTTCCATGCATTCGGACTGCAAGCCAGATTCCCAGCATCATGAGCGGTACACTGAAGGTACAGGTATAGGTCCAGTGCAGCAGCAGGTAATTCAGAGGGTTCAGCACACAGAGCAGATAAGCCTTGCATGCGGCCCGGCTGCCACGAAGACACCGGACTATATCACAGGCAAGCAGAATCCCCGTATCCACACACAGCATATTCACAAGTACAAAGACCTTCTGCCAGTTCTGAACGGACAGTGCCCCGCACAGACGGTAAATGCCGATACAGGTCAGCAGGTACAGGTCGTTGTTGCCGTACTTTCGAAAGTAAGCGGACTTATTATAATCAACAGACTGAAGCATCCCCTTCGCAATTGCCATGGCCTGGTCCTGCACCTCAAAGGAATCCGTATTCTGAATGATATTCAGCCCGAAAGCAACAGCCAGCTGCAATATAAGCAGAAAAGCAGTCAGCAGAATGATACCCGCCAGAAGCTTTTTCCGGTCAGCGCAGTCAATCCATTTCCCGGCGGCTCTCAGAAACAGGAACAGAAATACCAGCATGAGCAGAAGCGTGAGCTGTGGCCAGAAGGAAAACGGTATACCCTTGCAAAGGCGTTTACACACGGAAGGAAGGCCTCCCACCGACATGGCAGGGAGCCCGTTCCCAAAGCCGACAATCAGTGCAAAGAAAAAGGCGATACAGAGAAGTACCGCCGTCAAAATGGTGAAAAATGTAATAAGGCTATTGCGCCTGCCTGTTTTTTCCATAATATTCCTTTTCCAGTAAGGTTATCATCCCGCATCTTCTTCATTGTACATGCAAATTCATACACTTCATGCACCGTCGTCCAAAATCAGAGTGATCCGGACAACGGTCTTAAAGGTAATCTCTTTTTGTGAAAAAACGTTAACTGAAATCTAAATTTTTTATAAAAAGCAGGATGGTTATCAATCTGTCCTTCTTCTATGATAATAATGTCCCTTGTCATCATACATGGACCGGTCTGCCTGCCTCACAACATCGTCAATATTATCGATTTTTCCTTCATGGATCGTATAGCCAAGCGCTATGCTGAGTCCTTCCGCCCGGCAGGTATCCTTGATCTGACGGATCAGGTCCCTCACTCCCGCTTCACTCATTCCTTCACGGATCACCAAAAATTCATCACCGCCCACACGGAATACATGATCCACATCCGCAAACTGTACAAGAATTGCCGTGATACTGCGGATCAGCTGATCACCGGCAAGATGCCCGTGATGATCATTCATCTCCTTGAGCCCATTGATGTCTCCGCTGATCACAGCGACATTCTCATCCAGTGAGCGTCTCTGCAGGTACCTTGCCAGACCCGCACGATTCAGAACGCCGGTCATGGGATCCCGCAGGCTTTGTTCCAGCGCCTCCTCAATGTTGTTACGGTTCTGAATCATAACTGCCAGAAAATCTGTCAGTGTGGCAAGCACAATGTTTTTCTGATGGAAGGTCTCTTCAAAGGCATTCAGAACCAGTGTAAAACCGGTAGAGTTTCCCGATATCATAAAATGTCCGGCTACTGCGTTCCGGATATCAGCAACCGGCAGCCAGAAATCCGGATGCTTCCTGCAGAACGCCGCATAATCCGGTATCATGACCATCTTGTTCGTCTCAAACATCCGGTACAACGGCTTCAGCTTCTGTTTCAGGACGCTCTGCAGCTCTTCCTTAAGCGCCGGTTTTCCTGCAATACACCATTCGTAGGTACAGCACACCGTGCCATTTTTCCGTTCTTCAAATACCAGAAAACGTTCCGCCTGCAGATTCCATGCAATCTGACTGACCGTCTTCTGAATACCTGCTGACGGATCCTTTTC
>JAJGAH010000379.1 GCA_020844525.1 Eubacterium sp. | reverse complement strand
CGGCCTGATGTATGAGGTCGGGGAGCGGTATCCGGATGTCTCCATCCGCGTAATCCCCGGTGTCACAGCAGCCCTTGGCGGGGCCGCTGTACTCGGTGCACCGCTGATCCATGATTTCTGCCTGATCAGTCTCTCCGACCTGCTGACACCGGTTGAAAAGATCAGAAAGCGCCTTGCGGCAGCCGGAGAAGCGGATTTTGCCATTGTGATTTACAATCCGCAGAGCCACAAGCGGACGGATTACCTGCAGAAGGCCTGCGATATTCTTCTTCAGTACAGAAGCCCGGATAATGTGTGCGGTCTTGTGGAAAATATCGGACGCGAGGGAGAAACCATGAGAATTCTGACGCTGCGTGAGCTGCGTGACACACCAGTGAATATGTTCACCACGGTATTTATCGGGAATTCCCAGACAAAGGCTGTGAACGGGCGGATGGTTACGCCGAGAGGATACAGGAATGTATAATATTTTTCTGTTTGCGGGGACGACGGAGGGACATCGTCTGGCAGAGAGTCTTAAGGATTCTGACAGATGGTCCGTCTGCTGTTTTACCGCCACGGAATACGGAAAAAGTCTGATTACACCGGGTAAATCGCTGGATGTGCGAAGCGGTCGTCTCACGGAGGAGGAGATGGAGGCTGAGATCAGAGACCATGCGTCGGCGGATGCATGGGTGATCGATGCCACCCATCCCTATGCCGCTGCCGTAACAGAGAACATCCGGAAGGCATGCCGGAAAACCGGAAGGAAATACATCCGGGTGCTGCGAAAGACCACGATGCAATCCGTGAAGCCGGAGAAATCTGAGAAACCGGAGGAATCCGCGAAGCATGTGCAGTTGGAGCCTTTGCCGGAACAGCAGATGACGGCGGCAGGTGGTCCGGAATATGCCAATGTGACGGAAAATGGCGCTGTGATCGTCGGAAGTGCAGATGAGGCAGCAGCCTATCTGGCAGGAACATCCGCAAATGTGCTGCTCACGACCGGCAGCAAGGAGCTTTCCTGCTTTACTTCCGTTCCGGATTATCAGAACCGCCTTTTTGCGCGGGTGCTGTCTCTGCCGTCTGTGGTGGCATCCTGTGCGGCACTTGGTTTTTCGGGAAGAAATCTGATCTGCATGCAGGGGCCGTTTTCCGAGGAAATGAATATCGCGCTGATACATCAGACAGATGCAAAGTATCTGGTCACAAAGGACACAGGCAGAGAGGGCGGATTTCCGGAAAAGGAGAGCGCGGCGAAGGCCTGTGACTGCCAGCTGATCATCATCCGCAGACCGCTTGTGGAAGAGGGAATCACGGTGGAGGAGTGTCTTGACGCACTTTCCGGGGCTGACAGTCATGCAAATATATAAATTCTTGTATAACTATGGAACAGAGGACTACTATGAGTGAAATCGCCGTTATCGGCATAGGAATGGGAACAAGGGAAGGGCTGACTGCAGAGGCTGCATCCTATATTCGCGGGGCAGACCTTCTGATCGGCGCTAGGCGGATGCTCGCTGACATCGCGGATCCGGAAAAGGACACCTGTGAGGAATACCTTCCGGCGAAGATTGCACAGGCAATTGCGGCGCATCCTGACGCGGTCAGGATCGCGGTGCTGATGTCCGGAGACGTTGGCTTTTTCAGCGGTGCAAAAAAGCTGTACGGTGCGCTGGAAACCTGTCTGGGCTCGAAGTACAGCATCCGTGTGATGCCGGGTATCTCCTCGGTCGTATACTTCTGCAGTCAGCTGCACATGGCCTGGGAGGATGTAAAGCTGACCAGCATGCACGGCACGTCCTGCAATATCATTGGCGAGATCTGCCGTCACCACAGTGTTTTTTCTATCCTTGGCACAGAGGATGGCGCTGCAGAGATCTGCCGGAAGCTGATCAGCTATGACTTGAACCAGGTCACCGTACACATCGGCGAGAATCTCGGCTATCCGGATGAAAAAATAACTTCCGGAAAGCCGATGGACTTTTCGGATTATCAGGCTTCACCTTTGAGCGTAATTCTGCTTGAAAATCCGGATCCAGACCTTGTGGTCACAAGCGGCGTCCCGGACGCGGCCTTCCTGCGTGACAAGGTTCCAATGACCAAGGAGGAGGTGCGTGCAGTCTCTATCTGTAAGCTGCGTCTGACAGAGCGTTCCGTGGTCTATGATATCGGTGCGGGCAGCGGCTCCTGTTCCGTGGAGGCGGCACTCCGCGCAGTGCAGGGCAGGGTATATGCCATCGAAAAGAATCCGGCAGCGGTCCGTCTGCTCTATTCCAATAAGCTGAAATTCCGCGTGGACAATATGGAAATCATAGAGGGCAGCGCTCCGGAAGCACTGCAGGACCTTCCTGTGCCTACGCACGCTTTTCTTGGCGGAACCGGTGGCAACATGGAGGAGATTCTGCGCCTGCTTCTGCAGAAAAACCCGAACATCCGGGTGGTACTCAATGCGATCACCCTGGAGACGGTAAGTCAGGCACTTGAAATTCTGAAAAAGCTTCCCTTTGCAGAGCCTGACATCGCCTGCATTTCAGTGGCCAAGTCAAAGAAGGCAGGACCGTACCACATGATGATGGGCCAGAATCCCGTGTATGTGATCACAACTGAAGGCATTGCCGCACAATCGAAATTGTCCTGAAATTCTCACGGTGAGATGTAACGGTAAATTTTGAGTAATAGCAGGAAATACAGCAGGGAGTGCAGATAAACTACCTATGATACAGACAAATAAGAACATGGAGAAAAAAATCAGCCGGATCATGCTTGCGGCCCCGTCGAGTGGAAGCGGGAAGACGCTGATCACCTGCGGACTTCTGCACCTGCTGAAGAAACGAGGCATGCGGCTGGCTTCCTTTAAATGCGGCCCGGATTTTATTGATCCGATGTTCCACACGAAGGTTCTGGGAACACGCTGCCGGAATCTGGACACCTTCTTCACCGATCCGGACACGACAAGAGCACTTCTTGTCCGGAATGCGGAGGATGCGGATCTTGCAGTGCTTGAGGGCGTGATGGGTTACTTCGATGGTATCGGGATTGACAGCTC
>JAJGAH010000378.1 GCA_020844525.1 Eubacterium sp. | reverse complement strand
CCCGAAGCTCTTTTCGGATGGGGGTACCTGTCACAACTGCTTTTCCCTCTGGAAGATTCTGGAGTGTTTCAGGGAAGTTACAGCAGACTCTGGCAGCATATGGGATACAGATCTTATTTGCAAGACCGGGCGTCATATCCGATTCATGGATGATGACCGGGATTTTTCTGCTCTTTGCGGCGAGTACGACCGGTACCGCTACAAATCCTCCCTTGGAGAACACAATGTCCGGCTTCAGCTCCTTCATGAGCTTCTTGGCTTCGGATATTCCCTTGATGACGCGGAAGGGGTCCGAGAGATTTTTCAGATCAAGGTAGCGGCGTAATTTACCTGTCGAGATTCCATAGTATGGAATTCCTTCTGCCTCAATCAGAGTTTTTTCAATTCCGTTATAGGAACCGATATAGGAAATCTGATATCCCATCTCTTTCAGCCCGGGAATCAGAGCAATATTCGGGGTTACATGTCCGGCGGTTCCTCCGCCTGTCAGAACTATGTGTTTCATCTGCGCCTCCGTGTTATCGTGTCATATCGAAGAAAACTTTTGTATTGCGTTTTCGCATTCCCTATACTAGCTGATTTCCTGCCGGAAATCAATTGCCCGCGCACTTGTAAATGAATAAAGAAGTTGTTTATAATGAAAGCAGGTAATGCGGTGTAATGACGATTGGGGGATTGTCTATGAAAGTAACTTTTTTGGGAGCCACACATGAAGTGACCGGCAGCTGCTATTATCTGGAGGCTGCAGGAAAGAGATTTCTGGTTGACTATGGAATGGAACAGGGAAAAAATATCTATGAAAACAAACCGATTCCTGTTCCTGCCGCTGAAATAGACTTTGTGCTTCTGACGCATGCACATATTGATCATTCCGGAATGCTGCCGGTGCTCTATGCGAGGGGCTTTCGCGGTCCTGTATATACGACGGATGCAACGGCGGACCTCTGTGATATCATGCTTCGTGACAGTGCACATATACAGGAGTTTGAGGCTGAATGGAGAAACCGCAAGGGGAAGAGGGCCGGGAAGGAGGACTATGTACCGCCCTATACGATGAAGGATGCGCTGGGCGTGATTGAACTTCTGGTGGGCAAGCCCTATAACCAGATCATTGAGCTGGCCAAGGGGATCAAGGTAAGATTCGTGGACGCAGGGCATCTGCTTGGGTCTGCAAGCATTGAAATCTGGCTTACCGAGGGACAGACCACACGTAAGATGGTTTTTTCCGGTGATATCGGTAATCTGAACCAGCCGCTGATCCGGGATCCTCAGTATATACAGGAGGCGGATTATGTGGTCATGGAGTCCACCTATGGCGACCGCAGTCATGGTCCGGTCCCGGATTATGTGACTTCTCTGGCCCGGATTATCCAGGAAACCTTCGACCGTGGAGGCAACGTAGTCATTCCATCCTTTGCGGTTGGAAGAACCCAGGAGATGCTGTATTTCATACGTCAGATCAAGGAGCAGCATCTGGTGCAGGGACACGGGGATTTTCCGGTGTATGTGGACAGTCCGCTGGCGATTGAGGCAACGACAATTTTTCAGCGGCATCCAGATGAGTGCTATGATGAGGATGCAAAACGGCTCATTGAACAGGGAATCAATCCCATTGCCTTTTCCAATCTGAAAACATCGATCACGGCAGCGGATTCCAAGGCGATCAACTTTGATGAAAATCCAAAGGTGATTATCTCCGCAAGCGGTATGTGCGATGCCGGAAGAGTCAAGCATCATCTGAAGCATAATCTGTGGCGGCCGGAATGCACCATTCTGTTTGTCGGATATCAGGCAGTGGGCACGCCCGGGCGGGCAATTGCAGACGGTGCGGAAAGCATCCGGCTTTTCGGGGAGGAAATTGCTATTAAGGCGCATATAGAAATACTTGCGGGCATGAGCGGGCATGCGGACAATGCGGGTCTGATGAAGTGGGCTTCGTCCTTTAAGGAGAAGCCAAAGAAGGTATTCGTATGCCACGGCGAGGATACCGTCACGGAAATCTTTGCGGAGCGGCTCAGAAAGGAGCTTGGATATGACTCCTTTGCCCCGTTCAGTGGAACCGTCTTCGACATAGCTTCCGGCGAAATTCTCGAGGCGCCTGCCGGAATCAGGATCACTGGTGAAGCCGGTACCGGAAAGCTTCCGCATCGCAGGGCATCTGCCGTATATGAACGCCTTGCTGCTGCCGGGCAGCGGCTGCTGGCTGTTATTCGCAGAAATGAAGGCGGGGCGAATAAGGACCTTGCAAAGTTTACGGATCAGATCAACGCACTCTGTGATAAGTGGGACAGATAAAGGCACAAGTGATATAGACAGAATATACAGGATAACAGGGAGTTTTTTATGAGCATTATTGGAATTATTGGCGCGATGGACCAGGAAGTAGCTGAACTGAAGAATCTTATGAGTGAGGTAAATGTGAAGGAAAAAGCCGGGATGGAATTCTATCGCGGTGTCCTTGAGGGAAAGCCTGCGGTAGTCGTGCAGAGCGGTGTCGGAAAGGTTAACGCTGCAATGTGCACGCAGATTCTGGCGGATGATTTTCATGTGGATTATATTATCAATACAGGTATAGCAGGGAGTCTTCAGAACAGGATTGATATCGGGGATATCGTGCTCTCTTCAGAGGCGGTCCAGCATGATATGGATGCGACGGTCTGGGGATACCAGCCGGGTCAGGTGCCGGGTATGGATACCTATAAGTTTCCTGCCTCCGAAAAGCTGATTGAACTTGCAGAGAAGGTCAATGCGGTGGTTAATCCGGATATCCATACGTTCCGGGGCATGGTGGTCAGCGGCGACCAGTTCATTTCTGATCATCAGGTAAAGGCGAAGCTGGCCGAACAGTTCGGCGGATACTGCACAGAGATGGAGGGTGCGGCCATTGCTCAGACAGCATGGAGAAACCAGATCCCGTTTCTGATCATCCGTGTGATCTCAGACAAGGCAGACGGAAGCGCTGTCGCAGATGATAACAGCTTTACAGATGGCTGTGTAAAGCACTGTGTTCGCCTTGTGTGCGGCATGCTGAAAAAAATCTGA
>JAJGAH010000377.1 GCA_020844525.1 Eubacterium sp. | reverse complement strand
AACAGCCATATCTAATTTTCTCCTTTGACACGGTAACTGTCACCCGATATACTAAGAACGTGGCAGTGATGCACCAGACGGTCCAGAATCGCGGCAGCTGCTATTTTTCCGGTAAAAATTTCATCCCACCTGCCTAACGGCAGATTGGTGGTGATTATGAGGGAGCTCTTTTCATATCTCTGGCGGACAACCTGAAAGAAAAGGCTCTCTTTTTCTTTGTCCATTTTCAGGTAGGACAGCTCGTCGATGATCAGCAGCGGAATTTTCTGCAGCTCCTGAAAAGTCATTTTCAATGTCCCGTTCTGCATGGATTCTGTCAGTCGATCCATCAGGTCGTTTGCATTCGTAAACAACACTTTCTTTCCGGCGTGACATGCTTCCATGCCAATTCCCGTTGCGATCATTGTCTTGCCGACACCGGGAGGACCGATAATCAGGATATTCTCTCCGGCGTCCATAAACCGCAGTGTACGCAGTTCTCGGATTTTTTCCGGATCCAGTGAGGGATTGAATGTATAATTAATCTGATCCAGGGACTTCTGATATTCAAAACCGGCTTCATCCATCAGCCGCTGCTGCTTCCGTTCCGACTTTCCTTCAGCCTCTGTTTTCAGGAGGTTGATCAGAAATTCTCTGTAACTCAGATTCTTTTCTTCGGCCTCACGTATCAGCGCAGGGTATTGTTCACGCATATCAACAAGCTTAAAGCGTTTCATTGTCTCGGTAATGTATGTATCAGTCTCCATGCGTCATATTTCCCCCTGTAACTGCCTCATAATAGCCGAGATCACGAATCATCATCTGATCTTCGTCTTTCAGTGGTTTCTCTGTAGTATGACTGTTCTGATTCTGATCACACTGCAGTTTGCGAAGTGCGTTCTGGCTCTCCGTTTTAAGCATTGAACGGAACGAACGTATATCCATGCATTGCTCATCGACCGCTCTGCCGATAAAGTAATCCAGCACGTCTGAATCATACAGATCCGTTAATTCCATAATCTTTCTTGCATGATGTGTCGGCTGATCAAATTTCCGATCTGCCGCGTCCAGATATCGCTTTCCGTTTTCGAAAAACTGCGTAAAGTCCCTGCGGATCTGTGGGATGGATGTGCTGACTTTCGAAGCAATATCACGGTAGTGCTCCGGATCCATGACAACAGTTCCCTTTTCATCTGCCTGCTCCACAGAAAGAATGAATCGTTCCTTTCGGTCATAGATCATGATGCGAAATCCGTAAATGATCCGAAATCGCACACTCTTGCCTACGTACCGCACCGGAACACTGTATTTGCTGGCACCGATACTGACATAGCTGTCCGGACTTACGATCCGCTTTTGTGTTTCCTTCAGGTGATACCGGTTTTCCGGCAGTGGGAGCAGCGCTGCTTTTTCTTCCTGCAGATAGTATTCGTTCGGAATACGGCCTGTCGTCGTATGCTTCTGTCCATTCCATTCGTCAATGAACCGCTTCGCCGACGCATTGAGTTCTTCCATCGTCGCAAATGCCCGGCCTTTGACAAATTGCTCTTCTATGTATTGGAATGGCCGTTCGACCTTGCCCTTTTTCCTCAGCCAGTAGCAGGGGCAGGCATTCAGCTCGGTGCTGAGATGCTTTGCGAGAAGCAGAGCGTGTGGATTGTAACGGACTTCATCCTGGCTCTTCGGATTATTCTCCAGAACAAGCGCCTTGGGATTATCGATCAGAAGTTCCAGTGTGACACCTCCAAGATCTTCGAAAAGTTCCTGGATGGCCTCATAGATCGCATCTGCGTCATCCTTCAGGGAAAACAGAATAGCTTTTTTTCTGCTGCAGGCAAGAATCATGGAAAAGCAGTATACCTTTTGAATTCTTCCTCCAATTTCCATTTGATACGGAGACCAGTCGAACTGGGCCTGATCACCCGGCGGAGTCTCTACCCGGACAGTTGCCTTGGAAGAGATCAGCCCGTTTGTGTCTTCATCAATCCTCCGCAGATAACGATACACGGGGCCGATGCTTCCGTCATATCCTCTGGCTTTCAGTTCCCGGAAAATCCTTGTTCCATTGAATTCATACGGCCTGCATCTCCATTCCCGGATCTGATCCTTGTAGGGATCCAGACGAGATGAGTAGCAGGATCTTCGATAATGCGGTTCCTCCTTTGCTTTCAGTAGTTTTCTGACCGTATTGCGCGACATTTCCAGCTGCCTTGCAATACCACGAATTGAAATTCCTTTTCTGTGCAGTTCCTGAACTGCGGCCCATTGCTGCAAGTGATACACTTCCTTTCATCCTCCTGTCGTTTAGATTATTTGCAACAGGAAGAGTGTATTAAATCCTTGTCAGGTGGGTCAATATTCAACGTAAATTTCCAGATGTAAATCCAGTCACCGGCATCAATGCCAGGTCACCAGGGTGGGTCAGTTTTACGCGTAAATCCTGGGTCAGTTTTAAGTGTAAATCAAAAAACATAACCGCACGCACAGAAAATCCCCGGAAGACGCAGGGCATCTCCCGGGGGTGTATATGACCGTATAAATCGCTTTTCAAGGCCTCAGACAGGATATCGGTGCTACAGTGATGCCGTCTTCATCTGTATAGGCGAATGGAGCAACTGCGCACAGGATCATCATAAATGAGGGTGCCTGCATTCTGCCTGTATCAATTCTGGAAGCCAGCTTAAGCAGATTCTTTTTCCCTTCTTCAATCAGGCGGTCGCCGCCCAGTTTCACTTCAATCAGCCCGTATGAACCGTCCCGCCTGTGGAGGACGCAGTCACATTCCAGTCCTGTCCGGTCTCTGAAATGATAGAGTTCTCCATCCAATGCCGATGCGTACACGCGCAGATCACGAACACAAAGATTTTCGAAAATCAGTCCCATTGTCTCCAGATCCTGTATGAGGTCATTCGGGCCGATTCCAAGTGCCGCGGCAGCGATGGATGGATCGGTAAAGTAGCGGGTATCTGTTGTCCGGATTGCGGATTTTGATCGCAGATTCGGGTTCCAGGCGCGGACATCTTCAATGACAAATATTCTCTTTAAGATATCAATATACCGATATAAAGTTTTGGCAT
>JAJGAH010000376.1 GCA_020844525.1 Eubacterium sp. | reverse complement strand
GGGCGGCAATGGCAAAAATATGTGATAAAGAACAAAAAATATAGAAATTGACTATGTATACCTTTGGTAGTATCCAATTTATCCATTATTTTCTTAATGGATAAGCCGAGTAATAAATGTTACGAATATAAATACCGGGGAAACGGGAAGATGATTATAAATATTTATTTTATCATACGGAATAATTATGAGATACGGAGTGAGACATAGATAATTCTGGAAATAAAATTCTTGAAAGCTGAAAGTAAAATGAAAATAAATTTAAAACGGCGTCCGTAAACACAGATATCTTTCACGAACGCTGTATGCATACGATATAAAACAGGAGGGACGATTACTGGCAGCCTTTTTCTACGGCGTCATTGGTGATCAGGCGGATGCAGTTATAGAGGTAAGGTTTATACTCGCTGAAGGTTACCGGTTCACCGTGCAGGATAATGTTATAGCAGGTCGAATTGGTCAATTCTATGATCGTATAGATCAGCAGAAGAGGTTCCTTCAGATGGATTCCTTCTTCATCCATGGCATTCAGAATAAATTTCTGGAAGTCAATGACGTCCTCATTCTTTTTTACAAATTCTGCGGAGTTCTTAAACATCCCCCAGCTCAGTGATTTAGAGATGAACTTCAGAAGCGCGATATCCTTTGAAAGGGCGGTAATAATGTAGTCTGTAATAAAAACAAGCTGATCGGCAAAATTACGGATATCTGTTCTCTGCTGCAGGGCTTTTACAGCACGGGTGAGGAGCTGGCTGGATTTTACACCGATCAGTTCATCCCGGATATCGGTCTTATCGTTAAAATAAAGGTAGAATGTGCCTTTACCGACACCGGCCCGGCGTGCAATCTGCAGGACTGTTGTCTTGGTGTATCCGACGGTGGTGAAGAGTTCATAGGCGCTGTTCAGCAGAGCGTTTCTCTTTTTGCGTTTCTTGATTTCGTTTTTTGTCAGTTCGTGTTCCGCCATGATATACCCCTCTTTTGGTAAATGTCATAATTATTAATTTTATACTACCATTTAATTGACGTCTGGTCAACTTGAATTCGATATAAGATGGTGTCAAGAGGTAGTGGGAGTTTTTGTTGACAGATCTCCAAGCTTTTTCTGCGAGCTGTACGCAGCCTATGCCTGGAACGCCTCCCGGCTCCCTTCGCGCATGCTCACGCTTCCGACTCCGCCGGCCCTCTCCGGGCCGTCGATCGTCTGGCAGCGAGGCGCTCAGAAGTCCATGCATAGGCTGCGTTACAGGCTCACGCTCAATCAGCTTAGCAGGTCTCTTGCCACTCCACAGCTCTTGATCAGCATCTGGGTTCCGGAAGCTCCATCCATGACAAAAGGCTCTCCTTCAAAAATACTCCAGTCATGCAATTCCTCTTTCGCCTGTTGAATGACATGATCCGCATATTCAGCGTATTTCTCCCGAAGAACGTTCTCAGCTTTCTCCTTATGCAAATCCTCTGCTTTCAGTTCGCCGCCATTGATCAGGTACACTCTGATATCGCTCAGCCTCCCAAGCCCTTCATCGCTCCATCCCTGCGGCTCACGGCTAAACCGTTTCGACAGAATATGACTGACCAGTCCTTCTGTGCAGCTTCCCGGCATATCTTTCTTGAACCGGTTCACGATTGGCTTCCAGTTTCCGTTCAGATAGACGCCGAATCGGTTGACTTTTTCTGTCAGCCTCTTGTCTTCCTTCGCGTCATCCAGCAGTTCCTGTATGCATCGATCGGCTCTGCTTCGATCATTTTTTTGCACGGCGTCCATGATCACCGTTTTCACTCTTCTCTTTGGAAAACTGCCTGCCAGTGACCGCAGGGCCTTCTGGAAATGAAACCCATCCATAACGTGAACAACATTGCCAAAATCGTCCAGTCCGTTCCTGATCCAGTTTCCGCCGTCTCCGTGAAGCACGATCTTCTCCAGCACATCCATGTCATATTTCTTTTCGATGAACCCTTCTACGGTCTTCCACAAACGTCTGGTATTGAAATTCTCATCGACAAAGCTCACAGGCTCTACAGTCGCATTCCGATGGGTACCGATCGGTCGTATTCCTTCTGTTACGGTCACCAGCGGAACAATCCTGCTCCGCTTTCCCGGCTTCTTGCCTGCTTTCTGCATATGCACGTGGTCCTCATCAGCAAAAACATGGAGCACACTGACCTTTCGTTTCGCCTTCGGCACTGCGGCCTCTGGAACATTCACTTTCATGATGCAGTTCCTCACTGTCTGTCTGCTCAGCTCGCCTCCCGTCACGATATCAGAACTCTTCGCATAGGATACGTAGGCTGCATGCTCGGCCAGCCACTTCCCTATAACCCGGTCGACGCGTTCATACTTTGGTAGGCCGAGGATCTCATCCAGAAGGAATCGATGCTTCCCGCTGTTCTTGTCATAGTAATAGCTCCGATCGATTCCGATCGCGCCGAATTCTGTGTAGATCGTCCGCTTCCTGTCTCTGGCTTTGATCGTGAATCCGAGCTGTTTTCTGCCGGCTTTGTCATTTCTCAGTTCCTGATCGAGCCCCTCCGCAGCTGCACGGATGAACCTGGCGGTCGTTTCCTTGCAGTATCTCATGAGCTTCGCGCTGGTCTCTTCCCATTTCATTCCTTCGTGAGGTTTTAATGTTTCCAGAATATTTTCCAGGAATTCCGTTGCGATTTCATGTATAATAGATGCCATAGGGATCTCCTTTCGAGTGCATAGATGTAATTGTTTCACTATTATCTTAGCACTTGGAGATCCCTTTTTCAGTTTCTAAACCCCCACTAATACTTTACACCCTCCTGATTGATGATCGGCGAAAAATTGGTGATTCCATACGGCCCGAGGCTGCTGATGGTAAATGTTCCTCCGCTGATGTCATCCATATCTATGCGTCCGCTTCTTGTCTTAACAACCAGTTTCCCCATTTCATCCGCAATCTGACTCAAGGTTTTCAGATCGCAGCACTTAACGTTAGGAACGATCAACCCGTCGCCCTTTGCCACAGCGAGTCCGATATTTGCGTGCTTATGATGGGTCAGCATATCCTCACTGAAGCTGCCGTTCACAT
>JAJGAH010000375.1 GCA_020844525.1 Eubacterium sp. | reverse complement strand
CCAGGCCCTCCGCATTCTTCGGAAAATGTGCCGGTACCCAGTCCAGAATGACACCGATCTTGTTCCTGTGCAGATAATCCACCAGATATTTGAAGTCTGTCGGCGTCCCGTAGCGGGAGGTCGGGGCATAATATCCGGTCACCTGATACCCCCAGGACTGGTCCAGCGGGTGCTCCGCAATGCCCATAAGCTCGACATGGGTATAACCCATATCCTTTACGTATTCGACGATACGCTTTGCAAACTCCCGGTAGTTATAAAAGCCCTCGGGATTCTCCTCGCTGTATGGATGCTTCATCCAGGATCCCGGATGCACCTCGTAAATAGAAAGTGCCTCCGTCTCCGGAACCATCTTCTGTCTGTTTCTGATCCATGTGGCATCTCCCCAGCGGTAGCGCAGGTCCGCAATTCTCGACGCGGTCCCCGGACGCAGCTCAGCCCAGTTTCCGTAAGGATCCGCCTTATACAGCTTCTGATGGTCACGGGAATAAATCAGATACTTATACAGCTGCCCGACAGATGCACCGGGAACAAAAACCTCCCAGATTCCCTGGTCCTCGATCTTATTCATCGGGTTTGCGCTCTCGTTCCATTCGTTAAATTCCCCGATCACAAATACAGCCGTCGCATTTGGTGCCCAGAGTGTAAACCAGGTACCGTCCTTTCCATCCAGTGACGCCGTATGCGCACCCATCTTCTTGTACAGATCGTAATGCGTTGCCTGGGCAAAGAGATAGGAATCAAGATCCGTGAAAATATGGGGATCCTGCTTCGTCTCCGATCCGGATGTCTCCTCTGTGGCCTGAGGAGCATCCACAATTTTACCGGACTGTGCCTTCGCCACCGTCCGCTTCACATTCTTCTTCACTGCCTCCACCGTTGTTGCCGCATTTTTTCCGGCTTGTTCTGTTGCCTCTTTCACAATTTTAGAAGCCTTTTCCGAGGCCTCTCTTGCCGATTTTTCTGCAATTCCGGAAGCCTCCTTTACAGCCTCCACCATCCTGCTGACAGATTCTCTGCCCTTCTCTCCGGTATGATCCCGATTATCCTGATCCATATGCGTCTCTCCTTACCGCTGAACGCGTATATTTTGTATAATTGTACAAATATCATAACACATAAAGGAAGTATTCTGTACAAAAACATCATGAAATTTCATATGGAAGTTTATACATTCTGCAGGCGTTTCTCCAGGTTGTCTGCTCCACCTCATCCGTCGTAATTCCCTTCAGGTCTGCAATGGCGCGCACGACATAACGGAGATTGCGGGAGCTGTTGCGTGTACCGCGATTCGGCTCCGGAGCCAGATATGGGCAGTCCGTCTCCAGCACGATATGGTCCAGTGATATTGCCTGCACGGTCTCCTTCAGTCTTCTAGCATTTTTGAATGTCACAACACCACCGACACCAATGTACAATCCCATTTTCACGTATTCTTCTGCCTGCTCTGTCGAGTAGGCATAGCAGTGAATGACACCGCCAATGTTTCCCAGATCTTCCTCCCTTGCAATCGTCATGGTATCCTGGGCGGCATCCCTGCTGTGTATGATCACCGGGAGCCTCAGCTGTCTGGCGAGGGCAAGCTGACGGCGAAACCAGTAAATCTGCTGCTCCCTGTTATCCTTGTTCCAGTGGTAATCCAGTCCGATCTCTCCCACGGCAACCGCCTTTGGCAGCTGCAGATAGTCCTTCAGTACTGCCATTTTCTGATCGTCCAGGTCTCCGACATTATCCGGATGAATCCCATATGCAGCATATGCGTTCTTATATTTCCCGGCAATATTTTTCGTTTTTTCCAGACTTTCCCAGGTTGACGCTACATTGACAAAGCGCTGCACCCGATAATCCGGCAGAGTCCGGATCATTGCGTCCCTGTCTTCGTCAAAAGCCTCATCCTCATAATGTGCATGTGTGTCAAAGATCATTTCTCTGCCCCTTGTCCTTCTGACTATGCTATGAAACTCTATGCTATAAAACGCTTTTTGTTCACCGTCTAAAAACAAAAAAGACCGCAGCATGTCTCCCACACTGCAGTCCTCCTTTATTCAGGTTTCAACGTCCTGGTTCTCTCTGCCCATACCTGGCTTCAGAAAATTCCTGATCCTGAAGGCATATCCTTCTCCGGAGACATCAGCGCAATGTTGCCCTCGCTGTCCTCCGCTGCCAGAATCATTCCCTGGGACTCAAGTCCGGCAAGCTTTGCCGGCTTCAGGTTAATCAGACACATCACCTTCCTGCCAACCATATCCTCCGGTCTGTACCACTTCTTGATCCCGGATACAATCTGACGGGTCTGGTCACCAAATTTCACCTGCGATACCAGAAGCTTTTTGGATTTTGGCACTTCTTTACATTCCAGCACTTCTCCAACAGCAAACTGCATCTTTGCGAAATCATCATAGGTGATTTCCGGCTTTGGCTCAATGTGGATCTCCGGCTTCTTCACATCAGAACCATCTGCGGCAGCCGGCTTTGCAGAAGATGCTTCACCAGAAGCCTGCGTCCCGGATTCCCCGGAGGCAGCCTTCTGCTTCGCACGGATCTCCTCAACCTTCTCCATGACCTCCTTCAGGTCCTGTCTTGCAAAAAGGATCTCCGGCTTCTCCGTAACCTTTGTCCCGCTCTTGTACAGACCAAACTTGTCTGTATCGGCGTAATCACGCTTCTGGGCATTGAGCTGTCTGAGAATCCGCTCCGTCGTCTCCGGCATATACGGCTCCAGAAGAGAAGCCCCGATTGTAATACTCTCAACCAGGTTATAGAGCACAGTTGCCAGTCTGTCCCGCTTTGCCTCATCCTTTGCAAGCGCCCAGGGCATAGTCTCATCAATGTACTTATTGCAGCGTTTGAAGAGTGCAAAGATTTCCGTGATGGAATCCGCCACATGCAGTCCCTTCATCTTCTCCTCAACCTTGCCCGCAGTCGCAGTCACAACCGCTTTCAGGTCGTCATCCACCGGCTCCGCTGCATTTTTATTCTCGACAATGCCGCCAAAATACTTGTTGGACATGGAAACCGTCCGGTTGACCAGGTTGCCCAGTGTATTTGCAAGATCGGA
>JAJGAH010000374.1 GCA_020844525.1 Eubacterium sp. | reverse complement strand
ATCTCCGCGTCCACAGCGTCCCAGATGCCTGCCGGTGTCATGTAACGGGGCGTGTTCAGCTCGGAAAGGGCTGTAATCAGGCAGGGCATCTTTGCCTTCAGTACATGATATCTGTCATCGAACTGACGCTCAACCTCTACCGTCTTCTCTGCCTCATTTACCTTGATCGCCTGTGCGTAGGAAATAACCGGGATGCCGAGGTGCTCCGCGATCTGCGGTCCTACCTGTGCGGTATCACCGTCGATAGCCTGACGGCCTGTGATGATCAGGTCATAATCTCCCAGCTTCCGGATGCCGGCTGCAATCGTGGAAGAGGTTGCCCAGGTATCTGCTCCGCCGAGTCTGCGGTCTGTCAGCAGCACACCCTTGTCCGCGCCCATGGCGATGGCCTCGCGGAGCACGTCCGTTGCCTTCGGAAGTCCCATGGTCAGAACGGTGACCTCTGCGCCTGTCTCATCCTTGATCCGAAGTGCTGCTTCCAGTCCGGCCTTGTCATCCGGGTTCATGATTGCGAGCATTGCCGCACGGTCCAGTGTGCCATCCGGTTTGAATTTGACACCGCCCGCTGTATCCGGCACCTGTTTAATACAAACAATAATCTTCACGGTACATTCCTCCTGTTATTTCAGTAAGTTCGCAGAAATAACCATACGCATAACTTCTGCAGTTCCCTCATAAATCTCTGTGATCTTCGCGTCACGCATCATACGCTCTACATCATACTCTCTGATGTATCCGTAGCCGCCGTGGAGCTGTACGCACTTCGTCGTTACATCCATGGCTGTCTCGGCAGCGAAGAGCTTTGCCTCTGCTGCTTCCACGCTGTAGGTGGACGCCGGTGAGAATCCGGCTGCATCCTTTGCGCATGCTGCCTTATAGACGAGCAGCTGCGCCGCGTCGCACTCTGTCTTCAGGTTTGCCAGCTGGAACTGGGTATTCTGGAACTGGGCGATGGAACGGCCGAACTGCTTTCTCTCCTTTGTGTAGGCAACGGTCAGGTCCAGTGCGCCCTCTGCAAGACCGAGGGCCTGGGTTGCAATACCGATACGGCCGCCATCCAGTGTATGCATGGCAATGCCGAAGCCCTTGCCCTTGGCACCGAGGATGTTGTCCTTCGGAATGCGGCAGTCCTGGAAGATCAGCTCATAGGTGGCGGATCCGCGGATACCCATCTTCTTCTCTTTTGTACCGAAGGTGAAGCCCGGTGTGCCCTTCTCGACGATGAATGCGGAGATCTCCTTCTGCTTTCTGCCGCGCTTCTCAACAGTACCGGTAACAGCGATGATGATGTAGACATCTGCCTCCTTACCGTTGGTGATGAAGCACTTGGACCCGTTCAGGACCCACTCGTCCCCGTCAAGAACAGCCTTGGTCTGCTGTCCCTGGGCATCTGTACCTGCGCCGGGCTCTGTCAGACCGAAGGCACCGAGCCACTCGCCCTTTGCAAGCTTCGGAATGTATTTCTGCTTCTGTGCCTCTGTACCGAAGGTCATGATCGGGTCAATGCACAGGGAGGTATGTGCAGAAAGTGCTACAGCTGTTGTGCCGCAGACCTTTGCGATCTCCTCCATGCAGAGCACATAGGTGAGCTCGTCGCACCCCTGGCCGCCGTACTCTCTGGGTACCGTGATGCCCATCAGTCCATACTTTGCCATCTTTTCGATGGTCTCACGCGGGAATCTCTCTTCCTCGTCAATTTCCTGCGCGAGGGGCTTTACTTCATTCTGCGCGAAGTCTCTGAAAAGGGACCGCGCCATTTCATGTTTTTTGTCTAACGTGAAATCCATGTCTGAACCTCCAAATTTATAAGGTATTTCTATATATCCTGCCTGATATCAATGATACCGGTTACTTTCTGTCAGTCGGAACCTTTCCGCCATTGGAGTAATCATAGAAGCCGATGCCTGTCTTGCAGCCGAGCTTCTTGCCTCTTACCATCTTGCGAAGCAGCGGGCATGCACGATACTTGGAATCGCCGGTCTCCTTGTAGATGACATCCATGATTGCAAGGACAATATCCAGACCAATATAATCGCCAAGCTCGAGCGGTCCCATCGGATGGTTGCATCCCAGCTTCATAGCGGTATCAATACCCTCAATATCAGATACACCTGCAGCATATACGCAGATACCTTCATTGATCATCGGCACAAGAATACGGTTTACAACAAAGCCGGCAGCCTCATTTACCTGAACAGGTGTCTTTCCAAGCTTTACGGCGATGTCCTTTACCTTTTCAACGATCTCATCCGGTGTGTTGAGTCCTGCAATAACCTCTACCAGCTTCATAACCGGAGCCGGATTGAAGAAATGCATGCCGATTACCGGCTTTGCAAGACCGGAACCGATCTCGGTAATGGAAAGAGAGGAAGTGTTTGTTGCATAGATGCAGTCAGGATTCTTTACGATATTCTCCTGCAGGTCCTTGAAGCAGTTCTTCTTGATGGTCATATCCTCAAGTGCAGCTTCCACAATCAGGTCTGCATCGGTGCAGATTGCATTCAGTCCGGTCTGAATCTTGCCAAGGATACCATCCTCAACGGACTGATCGATCTTGCCGCGGGCAACTCTCTTATCCAGGCCCTTCTTGATCTTTGCGAAGCCACCATCAGCGAACTCCTGCTTGATATCGCAGAGATAAACCTTGTCTACTGCATCACACTGCGCAAAAGCCTGCGCAATACCGGATCCCATTGTTCCAGCGCCGATAATACCAACCTTCATACTAATACCTCCTGCGTTTATATTTTTAACTTTATGCAATAAGAATTATTTGTTCTGGAAAGCGACGTGCTTTACCTTTTTCGGATCATCCTTTTTGCGAAGGAAATTCGCCATACCTTCCTTCTGGTCCTCAGAAGCGAAGCATGAGCCAAAGAGCTTCTCCTCAATTACAAGCGCATCATCAATCTTTTCCTGAAGTCCCTCATTGATAGCCTTCTTGCATGCTCTGACAGCGATCGGCGCATTGCCCGCAATAACAGAGGCAAGCTTCTTCGCCGTCGGCATCAGCTCTTCCTGTGAAACGACCTGGTTCACAAGACCAATCCTATATGCCTCATCCGCCTTGATATTTCTGGC
>JAJGAH010000373.1 GCA_020844525.1 Eubacterium sp. | reverse complement strand
CTATGCCCTCTACACGGTTTCTAACCGCCCGCCTCTTTTTTCAAACTTATTCTCCGTGTTTTGATATGCATGTATCCATATAATGAATATTTTATAGGACTGTCATGATTTAGTTGCTTTCTATATCTGCAGGGATTTCACAGCCCTGTCGTCATTCGCAAACCGGTTGTGAAACGCCTGCATGTTATGTTTCGTCATTGTTTTCAAGGTCAAATGGCAGGTGTTAAAGAAATTGTCATAAAATTCGAATATTTGCAGACATGCTAGAAGTACTTGGTGATGAGATTTTGCGTTGTTCAGAAAAAGTCAACTGTCTGAGCTGCAGAATGCAGCGAGTTTTGACTTTTTCTGAACGTCTTTAGCAAAATTGAAGAGCCGTAGTACTTCTTGCATGTCGAAACCGTGAGAATTTTATGACAATTTCATAATTAACAATATTTTGTCTCCGATATCGTAATTTATGAAATAGATCAGACTTTTAACGCTCATTTGTCTCCTTCCGGAGTTTTTCTGCCAGGCGGATGCCGAGGCGTTCCGCCTCTGAAGCGGGCGCAACGCCGGTTCCTGTACGGACTGCGCCATTCTCTTCATTGTAGTACAGCCCTCGCAGATAGATCAGCTTTGTACCGCCATCCGGGGCTGCATCATCAGAGGTGTTATGCGCCTGTATATCGCTTTCCAGAAGCTGTAAGGAAGGCGTATCTGCATAAACAGTCTGCAGAGCAGCAGCATTTTCAAATATAGTCGCATGTGCTGCAATCGGCGAGGAACAGCCGCCATTCAGATAACGCACAAAGGCACGCTCTGCGGTCGCGGCAAAGGTGGCGTCTTCGTCCCTGAAGCCATCAAAGACAGAGGCGTCCTCATCCTCGCGTCCCTGCACAGCCAGAATTGCCTGTCCCGCGGAGGGAATGACCTCGTCTACGGAAAAGAAACGGCTGATCCGATCGGCAAGTCCCATCCGTTTCATACCTGCAGCGGCAAGAATAATGGCGCCGTACTGACCCTCGTCAAGCTTCCGGATCCTTGTCTGCAGGTTTCCGCGAACGCTTTCGAACGATGCATCCGGGAAGAGCTTTTTCAGCTGCAGAATTCTTCGAAGAGAAGATGTGCCGATGGGTTTGGAAAAATCTATCTCTGTACACCCTTTAGGCAGAACCAGTACATCTCTCGGATCCTCCCTTCTGGAATATGCAACTATCGGAAGTGCTGCAGGTACCTCCATCGGCAGGTCCTTCAGGCTGTGGACGGAAAAATCACTTCGATGCTCCATCAGAGCCTTGTCCAGTTCCTTTACAAAGAGGCCTTTGCCGCCGATCTGGTCGAGACGGCGGTCCAGAATTTTATCTCCGGTTGTCTTCATTGTCAGAAGCTCTGTCTCCACCTCAGGATGGGTTTCATTCAGATATCTGATGACAAGTCTGCTCTGTACGACTGCCAGCTGACTCTCACGGCTTCCGATAATAATCTTACGCTTTTTCATTGTCCTCATCATTCCTTCCGGCAGAATGTACTGCATTTTCCTGATAAAGAGAGTGGTCACACTGAAGGGCTGCCTCTATCTTCTGGCGGACGGTTTTGACCTGATGATGGTCAGCACCGCTGCCGTTAATGCCGACCACGATATTGTCCTTCTGCACCACGCTCGGGAAATAAAAGTCGCATTTGTTCTTGTCACTGCAGTCGTTGACAAGAATGCCCAGACATTTGCAGGCTACATAGATATCATTGTTCAGATCCGGATCGCTGGTGCAGGCAAGGACCAGATCAGCATCCATGATGTCACTTCTCTCGTACTGCTTCCGTATCCAGGTAACCGGCGTCTGTGAATCATTCTGATCGTCCCGGCACATATCCGCAGATGCCATTTTCAAATCCTCGCAGGGATGTTCCGGGCCAAGCAGCCTGCGTATGCCGTCGGTGATCTCCGGGGCGACGACGGTAATGCTTCCCACAAAGCCGTATAACGTCAGTATTCTTCTCTGCGCAATGGAACCACCGCCGATGACCACAGCCTTCTTGGATGAAAGATCCAGAAAAACGGGAAAATAGAGCTTGTTCTGATGTGAAAGGTTCATCCGATTTCCTCCTCCTGGTAGACCTTTTCCATGCCGGCAATACATTCTCTGAACGCATCATCTGGCAGATGGTCCTGCAGATCAAAGATCAGACGTGCAACAACCTTTCCCACAGCACGGTCCATCTCGGAGGTCAGTTTCTGCTGTTCGTCCGCGTCAAGAGGGAGCTTCCGGATAATCTTCCGCATACGAAGATTGTAATCCTCTACAGCCTGGTCCTTGATTCCGTGGATACGCGGCACAATGTCACGTCCATTCATCCAGAACCAGAACTCCGCTTCCTCTTTCTCCAGAATAGAACGTGCCTGTAAAAATGCATGCTGATTTGTCTCAGAGCCGGCAACGTCATCCGAGTGAAAATCATCGACATTGTACAGTGTGAAGCCGTTCAGATGAGCGACACGGGGCTCGATGTCCTGTGGAATTGCGAAGTCAATCAGAATGATCGGGTGGTCCGGATGCATGCCAAGAAGGTCCTGGTAGGTGATGGTGTAGTGCGGACTGGTGGTTGCACTTACGACGATGTCGCATTCCGGAAGATAGTCCAGACGGTCTCCATAGTTGATGCGGCTGCATCCCTCTGGAATTTCAACTCTTCCGCTGTGATACTGACGGACCGTTACCGTTACGTTTGCACCGTTCTTGACCAGGGTGTTCGCGGCAATTTTACCGTATTCCCCGTTTCCGATTACCATGCAGTTGGCACCCTTCAGATGAAAATGCTGTTCCTTCAGCATGGAGACGGCCTGCGCAATGGCTGTTGTGTCCGCATGGGTAAAGGTGACCTCTGTCTTCACTTTTTTAGCAGCGGTCACAGCCATCCGGAACAGTACTTCGATGACGCCATCCGTAAAATAATTCTCTCTGGCGAAGGAAAGCGCAGATTTTACCTGTGTCAGAATCTGGTCCTCTGCAAGTATGGCGGATTTTAACCCGCAGGTCAGAGAAAACAGGTGTTCCACGGCAGCAGTATCCGTGCGTCCATGGAAAAATCTGCGATACCG
>JAJGAH010000372.1 GCA_020844525.1 Eubacterium sp. | reverse complement strand
TGACGGTCAGCATGCGGGAGATGCTGGAATCTGACGCATTTCAGAATGCCAGGTCCAGGCTTTCGATCTGTGTCGGCAAGGATATCGCAGGCCAGCCTGTTGTGGCTGACATCGCAAAAATGCCGCACCTTCTGATTGCCGGTGCCACCGGGTCCGGTAAGTCCGTATGCATTAATACCTTTATCATGAGTATTCTCTACAAATCCAGACCGGACGAAGTGAAATTCATCATGATTGACCCGAAGGTCGTGGAGCTTTCCGTATACAACGGCATACCGCATCTTCTGATACCTGTTGTGACAGATCCAAAGAAGGCGGCCGGCGCGCTGAACTGGGCAGTTTCGGAGATGACTGACCGTTATCAGAAATTTGCAGAGATGGGTGTACGTGATCTGAAAGGCTACAATGAAAAAATTGACGCTATGCCACCGGATGAAAACGGAAACAAACCCAGAAAAATGTTTCGCATTGTCATTGTAGTCGATGAGCTTGCAGATCTCATGATGGTAGCGCAGAATGAGGTGGAGGACGCGATCTGCCGTCTCGCTCAGCTGGCAAGAGCCTGCGGTATTCATCTGATCATTGCAACACAAAGACCCTCCGTGAATGTTATCACAGGACTCATTAAGGCAAATATGCCTTCGAGAATTGCCCTTTCTGTTACTTCAGGCGTTGACTCCCGGACCATTATTGACATGAATGGTGCGGAGAAGCTGCTTGGCAAGGGTGATATGCTTTTTTATCCGCAGGGATATCAGAAACCGGCGCGAATACAGGGCGCTTTTCTGACTGATGCGGAAATCTCAAATGTAGTAAACTTTCTGAAGGAAAATCACAGAGTACTCAGTACATCCGAGGAAAAAATGATGCAGATTCAGGAAGCCATCGATAAAAATGCTTCCGGTTCCACCAGCCCCTCTGGCGACGCCATGGATACAGATTCATATTTTGCGGATGCCGGAAAACTGATCATTGAAAAGGATAAAGCCTCCATCGGAATGCTTCAGCGGGCATTCCGGATTGGCTTCAACCGTGCCGCCAGAATTATGGATCAGCTCTGTGATGCTGGTGTTGTAGGGGAAGAAGAGGGAACGAAGCCACGTAAAATCCTGATGTCTATGGAACAGTTTGATAACTATCTGGAGGAAAATTAACGAATGAGGACCTGCGAAAATTGTGGTGCACAATTTCCGGATGATGAACTGATCTGTCCTGTCTGTGGACATGAGGTACAGCTGGTACCTGACTATGTCACGATAGAAAGCAAGATACAGGAGGACAAAAAACGAAAAGAGGATGAGGAAAAGCGGCAGCGTGAGGAGCAGGAACGTCTGCATGCTGTTGAAAAAAGAAAGCAGGAGATTCACAGACATGTCCTGCTGCTTTCTTTGCTGATTGCTGCAGCAGTGGCTGCTGTTATTATCAGTATTGCCGCATGGCATTACAACCGGCAGAGCCAGTCTTTTTCCTATCAGTATGAGCAGGCTCAAAATGCCTACGAAGTCGGGGACTATAAGGATGCGCTCTCCTGGATCTCAAAAGCCCTGAAAATCGACAGTTCCAATACCGATGGTCTCTATCTGGAGGCAGAAATCTACGCGGCAATGGGACAGAACAGTGATGCGGAGAAAACGCTGATTTCGCTGATCAATAAGGATTACTCCTATACGAAAGCATATGATCTTCTGATCAGTCTTTATACAAAGGACGGCAATACAGATGCAATCCGCAATCTGCTGAAAAACTGCAAGAATAAAAGTGTTCTTTCCAAATACAAGGATTATCTTCCGGATGCACCTGTGATCAGTCCGGATGGTGGAACATATCATTCCATACAGACGGTAACGATCACATCTTCTGCGAAGAACGGGACAATCTATTATACGACAGATGATTCGGATCCGGACAGCTCCTCCACGAAGTATACAGGAGCCTTCAAACTTCCTGAGGGGACAACAACCGTAAAAGCGATCGTAATCACAGACAAGGGAATGACAAGCAGTATTGCCAGTCAGGAATTCAGTATTGAACTGGACACACCTGCCGCACCAAAAATTACACCACAATCAGGTACATATACCCATATGCAGGATGCTGAAGATACGTCCGGAACACTCAATTCCGAAACAGTTTCTTCAGATTCCACTACAGATGTTACACTGATCACGGTGACAGTTCCGGATGGTTATACCTGCTATTATTCGTTTGACCAGATTCCTACAAAGAAGAGCAGCAAATACACGAAGCCTGTAAGCATGAGAAAGGGAGAACATATTTTCTATGCGGTTCTCTGCAGTAAGGATGGAAAGCTTGGAAAGGTAGCTTCTGCAACGTATGTCTATAATGTAGTAACAGCCACTGCCACTGCAACACCAATGCCGACAGCAGCGCCGACACAGTCTGCCAGTGAGACTTATACGCCGGCAGATACATACAATTCTGAGAAAATCGCAACGCCGACACCGACTGCTGAACCGACTGCTGAGCCCACACAGAAGCCTACAGCTACACCGTCATCTTCAAGCTCTTCTTCAAAAACAGAGGATGAAAATAAATCTTCTGATGAGACTCAAAAGAGCAATACAGATACCGCCTCAGGAAATAAAACAGAGTAGAGACAGGCATCATTCAGGGAAAAATAAGAAAAAATTTATCATAAATCAACAATTCATGATAAACTATTAAATCATAAATCATTGATCACTGCGGAGGATCTCTTCTTTCCGTCAGGATGCGTGGTCACGATATCATTGTAGATAGAAATCATTGATATACTTGAATTGCGCTATATATATTTTATTATAGGAGGACAATATGTATAAGATTTTGTCTGCAGACAAGTTGGCGGCCAACATCTACCGCATGGTAGTAGATGCGCCAATGGTAGCAAAGCATTGTCAGCCCGGGCAGTTCATCATTGCGAAGGTTGACGAGGTCGGAGAGCGTATTCCTCTGACAATCTGTGATTACGACCGGGAAAAAGGAACCATTACCATTGTTTTTCAGCCGATCGGAAATTCTACCAGAAGAATGGCAGAGCTTTCCACCGGAGATGCATTTGAAGATTTTGTAGGTCCGCTTGGCCGGCCTTCGGATCTG
>JAJGAH010000371.1 GCA_020844525.1 Eubacterium sp. | reverse complement strand
GGAGCTGCTCCGTTTTGCACATGACGGATCACAGAGCCTGAGAATGGGGGCGGCCAGTTGACCCTGAGGGGGAATATGGCGATACGGCAGAAGAACGGAATAAAGAGTAGATAAAAGAGTATATAAAAGAGTACACAGAAATGTGGATTTGTGTTAGAATCAGTGGGAAAGGTTTTGATTCAGAACATAAATCCACATTTTTTATAGACGCATTTTATAGATTTATTTAATTAATAGTTTCCCAACCAGTTAGACTATACAGCATTTTTTCTGGGCCTCCCGCGCTTCTTCTTCGGCGGCTCCTTTGGCTTGGGTAGTAGACCTAAGTTCTGAAGAACTTCCGTATAGGCGACGTTGATTCTGATCAGTTGCCAGTCATTCTGATCAGTATGTACCTTCTTGGCTCTGTTCAGGATGCTCATGATTTTCTTGTAGTTCATGTCGTCCAACAGATGAACAGAATCAAACTTGTTAATCAGCCGGCAGGTCAGCAGCGATGCAAGGAAATCGCAGAACTCGCTGCCGATTACCGAATAGTCATCATGCTCGCGGGTGTCATCGAATTCACAGGCGGTCTTGTAGAACCGCATGAAGACTTCGATCTCCCAGCGTTTGGCATAAGCCTTGTACGCGATCTCCGGATCAAGATCCAGATCGCATTCAAGGACAACTGTGCCGAATACCTTCTGCTTCTTGCGGAGAACCTCGAGTTTGTAATTCCCGGTCTTCTTCGCGTAGGTGAGCCAGTCGTGTTCCTCTTTGGCAGCCTTCCGGGCATCCCGGAATGCATACAGCCATTTGGTCCGGCCCTGGTATTCGGATTTCTCCTTCCGGAACGTGATCTGGTCATCACACTTCAGGATACCGGTAAAGTCGAGGAGGTGATGCTTCGCAATAAGGGTGGAGTTCCGCTTCACCGGATTCAGGTAATGCAGATCCGGATGATTTTTGAACTGCTCATCCGCGGCGGCTTCAGGGAAGCCTTTATCAGCAACGACGATCCCTTTCGTGATGCCGTTTTCACTGATAAATTCCTCGTAGGCAGTGCAGTCGAGCATGTTACCTGGGAAACACTTGGAACATACCGGTTCCATGGCTTCGAGGTCGAAAGCATACAGGATAGAAATGTCTCTTGTACCTTTCACCCTCGCTTTCCGGGAGAAATCCGACAGCGAATTCACTTCAGAGTTATCTGTCTTCAGGGTGCCATCTACCAGCAGATGGTTGTCCATCCTTACGGCCGCAGCGCGGTTCCGCATGAAGGTACGTATCTTCGAGTAAGCTTTTCCAAGGTCGTTCTCGAAGGCTGATACGGTATTTTTCGACAGGGCCACGCCCGGATATAGTTCTGAGAGAAAGCTGGTCTCATAGGCCTCCTTCAGTTCCCAGTCATGTATCCCCGCGTTGCAGACACGGAGGACTGAGATGCAGTAGATCTTCATGGCATCCCGCTGATCATATATCTTGAAGAGGTCTGTTTGGATGCTCCTGAAGAGTTCATCACAGAGTTCGATGTCCGCCCAGTCCTTGAGATCAACCGGGGCTTCGGATACCGGTACAGGTGTTGAATTGTCAATCGGTATATAAACGTGATCAATGATGTGTCCGATGGTAGGACCATTGACCGGAAGATGTCTCCCATTGACGTTCTTGCACCCAACCCGCTTGCGGACAGCGTACAGGGACTTATCCCTGCCATAGGCAATGACAACAGTATTTTTAGGACGTTCAACGTCCAGGATATCCCGTGGAATCGGCATTGTTTTTTCTCCTATATAGTCTTATTATATCGCTTAATTAGACTATATTCAAATGAAAAAGCTCAAAAAATGTCGATATTCAGGATCTAAAATATGCAGCAATTACGCTGAAAAGTGCTAAATATGCAATGCTTTATGCGCTTCGACAGTTCAAGTGAGGCGAACAGGACCTGAATCGAAGGGTTTAGCCATAAAATATAGGCCCTTATATAGTCTCATACATTGGGAAACTATTATTTAATAGACTCATCGGATGCACTGATTTTTTCCGGAAATCCGGACAGGCACCGGAAAAGGGATGGAGACAGGCAATGAAAATCTATTTTTACAGAAACTGTACAATGAAGCTGGAGTATGGCAGGAAGGTATTTCTGCTGGACCCGATGTTCCGTCCGGCAGGTGTGACACACAAGCTGAAGACGACCCATTATCCCGAGAAGCCGCCGCTTACGAATCTTCCGGCGGATCCGGACGAAATCATGAAGGGTGTGCAGGCGATTCTGCTGACACATGTGCATCCGGGCCATATCGATCAGGAGGCAGCAGACCATATTCCGAAGGATATGCCTTTCTATACCCAGAACCTCAATGACAAGGACCTGGTCAGGAATTATGGAATGAAGAAGACGCAGACCATCAATATGACGCTGAGCACACATTTTGAGGATGTGGACATCATCCGGATTCCCGGACGCCACGGCGACGGCAAGATCCAGCATGTGCTCAATACCATGCAGAATTCCAGCGGCATTGTGCTCCGGAAAGAGGGCGAGAAGACCGTCTATATCACAGGTGATACAGTATGGTGCCGCGGTATGCAGGACGGCCTTGGCTATCATCCGGATGTGATCATCGCCTACCTTGGTTATGCCCACGGCGAGGGTATGCATATCACGATGGGCACGGAGGATCTGGAGCGTCTGCAGAGTGCGGCGCCGCAGGCGAAGATCGTATGTGTGCACATGGAAACATTTGAGAACCAGGAGCTTACAAGGGAGGCGCTTCGCGCTTATGCCTACCGGAAGGGCTTCCTGGACCAGCTGATCATCCCGGAGAACGGCGATGTGATCGACCTGCCATAAGCGGAAAATCCGGAAACTTTATCCGGGATACCATTAGGCAGTAGCGGCAGTATGGTATCCCACAAGTATGGTATCCCACAGAAGAGACGTTGTCTTCCCATAAGAGTGTCAGACTGACAGTCAGTCAGATCTCTTATGGGAAGTTTTTTAAACTTTTATATTCCCTCAGAATGATACCGATATTAAAGGGTAATGAAACAATTAGTCAAGGTATAGCCAGCCGGAAATGCAGCTGGAAGTATTGTCGGCGTGTTCTT
>JAJGAH010000370.1 GCA_020844525.1 Eubacterium sp. | reverse complement strand
TCCGTGAGATTGCGGATCACTCTGGCGGGGTTGCCATAAACCAGGGTGTTGTTCGGTATGGTACGGTTCTGCGTCACCAGTGATCCGGCACCGACAATGCAGTTGCTGCCGATCACCGCGCCGTTCAGTATGATCGCACCCATACCGATCAGAGAGTTGTTGTGAATGGTGCATCCATGGACAATCGCGCCATGTCCGATAGTTACATCATCGCCAATCTGCACTGGATCTTCGGGATCCCCATGAATCACAACATTATCCTGTACATTTGTGCGGGCACCGATGGTGATTTGGGAAGGCAATCCGCGGATTACGGCGTTGTACCAGACGCTGGATGCATTTCCGATGGTTACATCACCGATGATTCGGCTTCCCTCTGCCTGAAAAACGGAAGAATCTATTTTCCTCATCACAATATCTCCTTTCTTCCTGATGCTGCTTCTATGAGTGCTTCACACCAATAGTTCCTGTGATTGCTCCAATGCTTCCTGCCTGATATTATACCATACATATTGTACAAAGCGTTCTACTCAGAAAGAGTAACTGTGCCAGTTGTAGATTCAATCAGGAAATCAGAAATGAAATTTGCAGGAAATCAGAGAGAAATTTCGGAAGATAATCGGAAGTGAAATTCAGCATTGATTTTAAATTTTTCATATGTTATATTAATAAATATGCAAATGCAGGTGTAGTTCATCGGTAGAACACCAGCTTCCCAAGCTGGGGAGGCGGGTTCGATTCCCGTCACTTGCTTTTCACTTATCCCCGGAAATCCTTTAAAATAAGGGCTTCCGGGGATTTTGCTGTTTATTCTGTTAGCAAATTGTTAGCATTTTTGCGCCGGCGCAATTTTGCATCACAAGATTTTGACCATTTTTATCCGTTCCTGTGCACGCTCTTTCATTTTCTCTGTAACATGCAGATAGACCTCTTTTGTGATCCGGCTGTTTGTATGACCTAGCCTGCGACTGATCTCTTCGAGCGGGATACCGGCTTCCGCAAGCATGGCTGTATGGGTGTGGCGCAGGCAGTGCGGAGTGAGCGCTCTTCCCAGGATCCGCTCAGTATTTTCTCTGAAATATTTTTCAAAGGTCCGGTGGCTGATATATCCGCCAAAATCGTCTGACATAAACAGATTCGTCCGGTAAACATATCGGATCTGGTCTTCTCTCATCTCTTTTTTGATTCTCCTGCACACCTCAAGGAGCTGATCCTGCATATAAATGGTCCTTGTTGAAGTAAATGTTTTCGTTGTAGAAACGTCCGAGATTGCAGGAGAGTATGTTTTACTGATAGAAATTTCCCTGGAGTCCGTATCAACATCGTCGTCATTAAGAGCAATGGCTTCTCCAAGACGCATTCCGGTTAGAATTAAAAATTCAGTAAGCTCCTTCCACTTCCATACATTCATACCATCCAGAAACCGCGATATCTCGTTGTGATCAAGATATTTCAAAGCATCTTTCTCACGAGCTGTGGGAGCCTTTGCCTTCGTTATCTTATCGAGGTATGAGACATCTGATACATAATCATATCGATATGTCCAGCGCAGCATGGCTTTAAACCTGGTAATGCGCTCATTGTATCGGATAGGGTTATCGTCCCAAAGCCTGCTTGAAACGATGGGAGTGGTAAGATTTTTGACAATCGCATCATCTCCTATCAATCTTCGGATCGTTGCAAGATGCCTCTGAGTGTTAACAGCAGTCTGAGGTTTATTTATTTTACCCTGCCATTCTACATACTGATCACATAAGGACCCGAATAATAAAATTTCCTTCTTGCCGGCACTGCCGATCAGTTTCGAGATCTTGGACTCCAGGGCTTTCTCTGCTACCTTTGAGTCGGACTTTCGACCGGTTGTTTTTATTGTGACGGAGACGGTTCTGAAAATCCCGGTCAACGGATCTTTGTATCGCTCAGAATATGTAACATTTCCATTTGGCCTTTTCTGACTCCACATACTTCCTCCCTTCCAGCGCCTGTGGTATACTGGAAGCGTGCTTATCCATAGGCGCTATGCTTACGTGCCGTCTCACAGTTGCAGCTGCGAGGCGGCATTTTTGTACATGTGCATTAACTCGACTCCGCCACAATAATTTGATCAAAAGATATTTTTGTAATTCAGAGGGAACCCCATTAATGAAAGATCTATGAACCCAAGATACTTGTCGAAAAGGTCGAATAGTTCTTTTCTTAATGCTATTTTGTCCCCGTTTGTGGGAAGGCGCCATTTCAGCACGCAAAGATAAGCAAATAAAGAAGCATTATTCACAGAAGGATTGTCTCTAAGGAATTTAGATGACAGCTTTGCAGGCGGATAGTAGTTAATATTCATTAATCTTGCAGCGTGCGAACATTTATTTCGCAGGACGGAAAGACAGTGCAAGTGGTTAGCCAGAGTCTTTTCACCTATGCTAAAACGTTTGGCGATTATTTGCTTCGAAGTATGATACATAGCATTATATAGTTTGGACACGCTGGAAAAAGACATTAACTCAACCATAACCCAGAGCGGCATTTTACCACCATAGCTTTCAACATGATGTTTTACGATCAAACTATCCGAATAATACCCTTGCTCTCTTTTGAAATTTACCATAATATGACGGAACCCATCTTTGTTATAATAATTTCTTTCGTCATAATGCTGATCGTAGGGCGGAGTTGTACGTTTTTCCAATGCAAATGCATTTGCTATTTGCGTTTTGCTATAGATTTCAACAATTTCAAGATATTTTCTAAGTAGACTACGAAGCTCCTGATCAAAAAGATAAAGCTGGCATATTTCCTCAAAATTGTGTTCTCCAGCAAGATCACTGGTATCACTGCTTTGGCGGAATTGAAGAGTATATCCAGTAAGCTTATAATAGTTAACCCTGCGAAGAACTTCTTCAGCTGTAACATCATCGTCTATTATTACGTGATGCTCTTTTAACTTCTTAACCTGTTCCGAGAACGAAAGAGGCTGTTTAAGATCCATAATTATTATCCGCCTTTCTGGCGAAAGGCACCGATGGGGTTATGAAAACCGAGGTACTTTTCGCTCTTTTTACTATTCCCAATTCCTGATATTCTTTTCTTGCAAGACCGACACACTACAGA
>JAJGAH010000369.1 GCA_020844525.1 Eubacterium sp. | reverse complement strand
ATCGTCGAACTTACCGCCCGCATGCAGTGTCGTCAGAACAAGCCGTTCCGCCGGCATTCCCTTCTCATGCATCTCCACCGGAATGCCGCGTCCGTTATCGGTCACAGTACAGGAACCATCCGATTCAAGCACCACACTGATTCTGGAACAGAAGCCCGCAAGATGTTCGTCCACCGAATTATCGACGATCTCATAGATCAGGTGGTTCAATCCCTTCCGTCCGGTACTTCCGATGTACATACCCGGACGCATCCGGACCGCCTCAAGGCCCTCCAGCACATGAATACTCGATGCATTATAACTGTCATTCTTTGCCATCTCAAAACTCCGTTTTCAAAAACTATATTATGGAAGAAGCTCCCGGAATGAAAAAATAAATTTATCCGCAATCCACTTCATCTCTTCATGCTGCCGTTCATTGGCCTGATCGTATACGCCAACGGTGTAGAAACCACCGGCATTCGCACCCTTCAGACCCTCCGCGATATCCTCAAAGACAAGTGTCTTCTCCGGTCTGGTCCCCATCTCTTTGGCCGCCTTCAGATAAATGTCCGGAAAGCCTTTCCCACGCTTCACATCGTTTCCCGTAAAGCAGGCATCGAAAAGCGGCCGCAGCCCGGTCCTCTCAAGACACGGCCCCACCAGCGCGTCATCCGAGGATGTGGCTATGGCCGTATGCATACCAAGGCTTCTGACATACTGCACAAACTGCAATGCATAGGGCTTCAGCTGCAGATGGTGCCAGTACGCATCCTGCGCCATGTCCAGCCATTCCTGCACCAGACCCTCCGGCGTATCCTGATCAAGATGGAACCGCGCGATCGTGTATTTTGCTGCCTCCCAGGCGCCCAGCGGCGTAATGGCCTTCTGGTAGTCATCCGGAAGTGCAATGCCGCGTCTGGCCAGAAAATCTATGTCAATCTGATGCCAGACCCCCATGGAATCCAGCAGAGTACCGTCCAGATCAAAGATCGCACCCTCAAAATCCTGTATTCTCACTATGTTTGCCTTCCTATATCTTCCTGCACCGCGTGTGACGGCATATATTCCACATTCTATATTCTCTTTCATAGGGAATTGTGGAACGTGATTCTCCATTCTATTCCATACTGAATCACAGAACATGATTCCAACTCATTTCCAGGCATCCGGGCAAAATCGCAGAAACGAAAGCATGTTCTGTTCCAATGCCTTACAATTTGCCATGGAACAGAAATTTTGTCAAGGCACATACATGATGTCACAATACATGATTGTTCAGAAGCATGCCCGTAAATCATCACCGCAATGGCACAAAATGCACAGTATATCCACATCTTCACTTTGTTCCACAAAAAAAACAGATATCCGAATGGACATCTGCTCCGCAGTTGATAAGGGAATCGAACCCTTGTTTTCGCCGTGAGAGGGCGACGTCTTAACCGCTTGACCAATCAACCGAGGTCTATTCTATCAGAGACTTGATGAAAAAGCAAGCACTTTTTTGCAACATGCCAGAATTACCTGGTGATGAGATTTTACGCTGTTCAGAAAAAGTTAACTGTCTGAGTTGAAGAATACACCGGTTTTGACCCCAATATCATAATATTCAATGCCAGCTTTTATCTTAACATATCAATTAAAAAGAGCAGATACCCGAATGGATATCTGCTCCGCAGTTGATAAGGGAATCGAACCCTTGTTTTCGCCGTGAGAGGGCGACGTCTTAACCGCTTGACCAATCAACCGAGGTCTATCTTATCAAAGCCCCCGGCGAAAAGCAAGCTTTTTTTATCTCAGATGCAATTTTTTTCTAAACATGAACCTGAACCACTTCAACATTCATCGATTTAAGAGAAATCAGAAGCGCTCGCAGGAACCGTCAGGATGCCTCTGCAGGATATTGGTCACCGTAAAGCCTGCGTCCTTCAGCACCTTTGTCATTGTCTCGACAGAGACCTCACCGGTTGCCTTGATCTCAATCTCGACGCCGCGCTCTGTATGATATACCGCCAGATTCTCAAGATTGGCGTCCTCCTGCGCAAAGAGCTGTGCAACCTTTACCAGCTGTCCAGGACGGTCCTCACAGGACACCACAAAACGGGTTCCCGGTTTACGGTATCCTGTCAGATCTGTGAAAGCACGATAGATATCACGATCTGTGATGATACCCAGCACCTTTCCACCATCGTCAACGACCGGCAGCACCGAGATATCATTGTCTGCCATGATGCCGGAAGCCTCCTCCAGGAACGCGTCCGGTCCGATCGTCCTTACATCGGTGATCATGATATCACCTACTGTTGTCCGGGTAAGCAGATAATTCAGCTCATAGATGGAAAGCGACGTGCGGTCTGCTCCGGATTTTTCCCTGACCAGTCCTCCGGTCACCAGACCGATCAGTCTTCCGTCATCATCTACCACAGGCAGACGGTGAAATCCACCCTTGCCCATGATATCCGTTGCCTTCATAAGAGATACATCCTTCCTGATAACTGCAGGATTCTTTGTCATATGATCTTTTACAAACATACTTAACCTCCCAGGTATGCTTTTCTCACACGCTCATCCTTTGCCAGCTCTTCGCCGGTTCCCTCCAGCGTGATCTTCCCTGTTTCCAATACATACGCCCTGTCAGCAATTGCCAGTGCCATGCGGGCATTCTGCTCCACCAGCAGCACCGTTGTGCCCTGTTTGTTGATGTCCTCGATAATGTGAAAAATTTCCTTTACCAGAAGCGGCGACAGTCCCATCGACGGCTCGTCCATGAGAATGATCTTCGGCTTCGCCATCAGCGCCCGCCCCATGGCAAGCATCTGCTGTTCGCCTCCGGAAAGCGTTCCGGCCATCTGGGTCCGTCTCTCCTTCAGACGAGGGAACAGGTCAAATACCTTATTCTCATCCTCTTCGATCCCTGATCTGTCCTTTCGGGTATATGCTCCCAGAACAAGATTCTCCTCTACCGTCTGCTGGGCAAAGACCCGCCGTCCCTCCGGAACCTGGGCCAGGCCCAGGGATACAATCTTGTGCGGGGGCATCTTCACCAGGTCCTTGCCATCCAGCGTGATCGTTCCGGCAGCCGGTTTTAAAAGGCCGGAGATCGCATGCATGGTCGTTGTCTTCCCGGCACCGTTGGCA
>JAJGAH010000368.1 GCA_020844525.1 Eubacterium sp. | reverse complement strand
AAGTCTATGTCCCGATAACCGGTATGGATCTGCGCAAGCGCATCTCTATAGCCAGCGATTTCCTGCTCACTGTGATTCAGGGGTGCACTGTTCTCATTAACGATCTCCCGGATACGTTCATCCGTTGTAACAATGCCTTCAATCTCATTAGAACTCTTGACTGACTGGATCTTTGCGATTTCCTCCAGAGCTGTGTACACGTCATTGTATTGGTCATTACGTTCAAGCGACATCGCCCGAAGGGAATAAATGTCTGCTGTAATATTGAAAAGTCCTGCGGGAAGCAGACCATTGTCCAGAAAACTGTAATCGAATTGGTGCATAAGCCTCTCCTTTCTGCATTAAATATTACCATGTCATATGCAGATAGGCAAGCTCTACTGCATAAAGTTTATGGCTATTATGTGCAGTTATTCAGCAGGCACTAATTGTGATCTTCCTCAAAATTAACTCTCGATGGCTCCCATGGTCATTCCTGAGAGTCATCGGCGGTGAGGAAATCCATGATCTCCTCAAATGATCGGCTGCTATGCTCGATTGTTTGAAGCAGTTCCTTGTTGTGAAGCTCATCGCGTTTCTTCATCAGCTGATTGCAGTTCACAGGTACCTGACACTCTCGTTGATCCTGCATCCTAGCACTTTTCACGACAAGAAGACTGCTGTTGCTCTTATCCAGATCCCGAAGCCGGAGGACTTTTTGTATATCAATGCTTCGTATTTCAGGGACGCCGTCTATGTCTGCAGAGGTCCGTGCAAGACGAAGCAGTTTATGAATCGTCCTTGCACTGTATCCAAATGCTTCACAGGTGGTTTTCAAAAGCTCCAGTGAAGCATGATCAAGTCCGCAGTATTGCTGCATCAGTGAGGTTGTCATCTGGGCATTACAATAGACCGCTTCTTCATTCCTATAACGTTCCTGCTGAATCTTCCTTGCGCGCTCTACAACAGCCCTTAGTTCAGCAGATGTCCGTCTTTTCGTCTCACCCTTGGAAGCTTCAAAAAAATTAACCGGATGCACCGATTTCTGAATATCGATCCGATCCATGATAGGACCCGAAATCCGATTCCTGTACTTTATTATCTCGTAATCCGTACAGGTGCATTTCCTACCCGGGAAATAACCGCACGGGCAAGGGTTCATTGCCGTGACAAACATAAAATTGGAAGGAAAGGTATGCGTCCCATTGACTCTTGAAATACACACCTTCTTATCCTCCACGGGCTGACGCAGTGCATCCAGTGTCCGATTCGGAAATTTCGCCAGCTCGTCCAGGAACAATACTCCGTTGTGTGCAAGCGAAACCTCTCCTGGCATCGCATTTGCACCACCGCCAATCAAAGCGTTCAAGGAAGCATTATGGTGTGGCGCACGGAACGGCCTGGATTTTATAAGAGCATGTCCATCGGACAGAAAGCCGGAAATACTGTAGATTTTGGTGACTTCCAGAGATTCAGCTTCGGACATTTCCGGTGTAGTCATTTCTGCTGTTGTAATATGCCGCATAATTATGCGCCAGATTCTTCATTAATTTCCAGATTTCATCATGTGATGTTTCGACCAGGATATGGAAATGATTGGTCATAAGACAATATGCATGGAGCGTACAGTGATATCTCTGCAGCTCTCTCCCCAGAAATGACAGAAAAGTCAGATAATCCTCTTCGTGTAAAAAAATTCTTTTTCTCCGGATACCCCTGTGCATGATGTGGTATATGGCGCCCGGATACCATTCCCTCAGTTTTCTTGTAATGAAGCACCACTCCTCCCGCTGACCGAATACTTTATGATGTCACTTACTCCAGGACATCACTGTGCCCCGCTGATTTTATCAGTAAGCTGAAGGTTCATCTCCAGACCAAGGGCATCGGCATATCTCAATAATGTCTCCAGAGATGCTCTTGATTTAAAATTCTCTATCCTTGCGATGTTCGGTGCTCTCATACCCGTCATGTCGGCTATATCATTCTGGGACAGTCCCTGCCTCTTTCTCTCGTCTACAAGAGCCTGAACAATATCTTCCACTTTTTGCCTGCATTTGACAGAAACCCGTTCCTGATAATCGGCGAGTCGTTTATGTATTAATTCCAGGTATTCTCTTTGGTTATTCATATCATTTAGTAATCAGATTCCAATCCTTCTTCGACCTATGACTTTTCCCAAGCTTAATCCGAATAACGGCCAGATCCGTCTCTGATATCAGATTCGCTTCAACTGCATTCTCCAGACCCATCGCCACTCCTCATCCCCCCTTATCGATATAAAATCACCCGCCTTCGGCAGAAACATAAAACGAACGGAAAATTCCATCTTACACCCCGTGTGCAGGCATGCCTGTCCGCCATGCACAAATTCAGAGGAAAACACCATTTTCTTCAAAAAGCCAGACCCGAAAGGGTGAATAATTTCTCTCGAACAGGGAGTCGTACATCCAGCTTAATGATATTGTATTTGTAGACAATGGCCAATTATCCTATGCGGCTGTAGTCTGTCTGAAGTCAATAATCGTAAGATTTGATAACGTCTTCTTTACCTGGTCCGTAATTTCTTCTATTCTCTGCGCCACATCTCCGGTATAAAAAATCTCATCACATTCCTTACATTTATAACATGGAATATTTCTAATAATAAGGAGCCCATTTCCAAGCTCAATTGCTTCTGTCGTAGTGCTCTCGAACAGATCACTTCCACATTTAATACATTTCATTTATGACTCCTCCTTTCCATCAGATTGTGAATCCTCTGATCTCTTCTTTCTTATCCTGAAACTTTCATCCCATAGACCATCATCCGGTATATACGCTGTGATCAACCAAATCATATTATCCTTAATGCTTGCTACAATATGAAGTTTCTTACTGCCACTGCTGCCAAGAATTAAACAACTGGGTACAGGAAAGTCCTCCGGATATTGTTCAATAATCTCTCCCGACGATATAGCATTAATAATGTCTGCTATCTTAATTCCTCTTTCAGAAAAACGCTTTCTACTATGCTGTGTCAGTATCATATTTTCAGGAGCATTAAGATTTTTGAATTGTTCTATTATATATGAAGCAGCCACATCAAACCTCGCAACACCATTACAAGTTCTTTGTTTATTTTAACATTACGAACTATTTATTGCCATTAG
>JAJGAH010000367.1 GCA_020844525.1 Eubacterium sp. | reverse complement strand
CAATTTGGAGGGAACAGAGCCCCGGGTAAAGGCTGGGGCTCTGTTCCCTGCATGTTTATTATTTTATGTATATGAAGGAGGTTTATATGCAACTGACAGAGCGTGAGCGCGAAAAAATGATGATCAGTCTGGCAGCTATGATCGCGCAGAATCGAAAGGACAGAGGTGTAAAGCTGAACCATCCGGAGAGTGTTGCACTAATTACCAGTTATATTCTGGAAGGCGCCAGAGACGGCAAGACGGTTGCCGAGCTGATGGATGAAGGCGCACAGATCCTGACCAGGGATGATGTGATGGAAGGTGTGCCGGAGATGATACCGATGATTCAGGTAGAGGCTACCTTCGTAGATGGAACAAAGCTTGTAACCATTCACGATCCGATTCGCTAAAAAGAAAGGAGCAGTCTATGATCCCAGGAGAGGTTCATTTTGCATCAGATAAGCCGGTTCCTTATAACGAGGGATATGAGGCGATTGAGCTGGAAGTAAAGAATGTAGGAGACAGGGCCGTTCAGGTCGGTTCAGAATATCATTTTTATGAGGCAAACGAGCAGGGACTGAAATTTGACAGGGAAAAGGCATACGGAAAACGGCTCGATATTGCTGCCGGAACAGCCATCCGTTTTGAGCCCGGTGAGACAAGATGCGTGCGGTTGATTGATTTTGGTGGAAAGCGCCGCGTCTTTGGTTTCAATAATCGTGTCAACGGATATCTGGACAAGAATAAGAAGGCACATAGCACAGATCTGGAGGTGAATGTATGAGCTTCGAGATGGACCGGAAACAGTATACACAGATGTTCGGACCGGCAGAGGGAGACAGTGTCCGGCTCGGTGACACCAATCTGTTCGCAAAAATAGAAAAGGATTACACCGTACCTGGCCAGGAGAGCAAATTTGGCGGCGGCAAGGTACTTCGTGACGGCATGGGTGTCAGCGCGACGCAGACCCGCAGAGACAACCCTATGGTGGCGGATACCATCATCACAGGCATTACGGTCATTGATTATACAGGTATATATAAGGCTGATATCGGTATCCGTGATGGAAAGATTCTTGCAATCGGAAAGGGCGGAAACCCGGACATCATGGACAAGATCAATTTTATTGTCGGCGCAAGCACAGAGGCGATTTCCGGTGAAGGCCTGATTCTCACAGCCGGCGGTATCGACCTGCACGTGCATTATCTTTCAACAGGCCTGGCACATGCTGCGCTGGACAATGGCATTACAACGCTCTTTGGCGGCGGGACCGGACCTGCCGATGGATCAAACTCGGCCACAACCACACCCGGTGCATGGCACATTCACCGCATGCTCGAGGCAGTAGAGAATGATCCCCTGAATTATGGATTTATGGCAAAGGGTGCAGGCGCGACACCGGAGACGATTGCTGAGCAGGTGGAGGCCGGAGCGGCAGCCATCAAGACGCATGAGGACTGGGGCGCAACAGCTGCAGGTATCGACAACTCTATCAAAGCGGCAGATAAATACGATGTGCAGTATGCGGTTCACACAGACTCCCTGAATGAGGGCGGCTTTGTAGAGAATACGATCAACGCTTTTGCCGGACGCACAGTACATACCTTCCATACAGAGGGTGCCGGCGGCGGACACGCACCGGACATCATGATTGTAGCCGGCGATGAGAATATTCTTCCGTCTTCAACAAACCCGACCAATCCGTATACGCAGAATGTTATCGATGAACTTTTTGATATGACCATGGTCTGCCATAATCTGGACCCGAAGGTACCTGAGGATGTTGCCTTTGCGGAGTCCAGGGTAAGAAAGCAGACCGTAGCAGCAGAGGATGTACTCCATGACATGGGCGCACTCAGCGTGATGACCTCCGATGCTATGGCAATGGGCCGTGTCGGAGAGGTTGCCATGCGCTGCTGGCAGCTCGCAGACAAGATGAAGCAGCAGAGAGGACCGCTGGAGGGCGACTCAGAATACGATGACAACAACAGAATCAAACGGTATGTTGCAAAATATACCATCAACCCGGCGATCGTCAACGGTATCTCTGATTATGTAGGCTCTGTTGAGGTTGGTAAATATGCGGATCTTGTAATCTGGGACCCGAAGTTCTTCGGAACAAAGCCGAAGCTGGTGCTCAAGGCAGGCATGATCGCCTACGGTGTCGTCGGCGATGCCTCTTCCAGTCTTCCGACACCGGAACCGAGGATGATGCGCGACCTCTATGGCGCCTTTGGAAAGGCTGTACAGAGCACAAGCATCACCTTTGTGTCTACTTATGCTTATACTCATGGCATCAAGGAGAAACTGGGGCTGAACAAAATCGTGCTGCCGGTTCATAATACCCGCAACCTTACCAAGAGAGATATGAAGCTCAATAATTATGCACCGAAGACAATCAGGATTGATCCGCAGACCTTCAATGTCACCATTGATGGGGAGCTGATCAGCTGTGAGCCGGTGGATACAATTTCTCTGGCACAGCGTTATTATTTCTTCTAATTAAATTGTTTAAGCTTACATTGTGTGAGCTTTGTATGGTGTAATCTGCATTTTTGGTTGACTTGTATAGTCGTATGCTGTGCAGACGCCTGAAAAGGCCGGTCCGGATCAGTCGGAAGGGATATCCGGGCTGGCTTTTTCAACCGAATTCGCAAAGAATCCGTATTCTGACAGATAAACCGTATCCTGACAGATTCGGACAGGTCCGGTTTTTGATCAGGATTCGGGAAGAAGGAGTGGACACAAAATGATTTTGACAGAGATTTATGGTAACATTCAGGATATCCCTGACCTGCAGGACTGGCATGTGGAGACTGCCCTGGTGAAGAGTGATGACCTTCTGAAGTCCATTCTTCGGGTGACATCGGACCACGGCAGAGACTATGGGATCCGGCTGGAGGATGAGGGGCAGAAGCTGGAAAACGGCAGTGCCTTCTTTCTCAGCCCTGGAAAGCTGCTTGTTCTGAATGTAATTCCGGATGAGGTCATTGTCATCCAGCCTTCGGACATGGATGAAATGGGGAGAACAGCCCATATGCTGGGCAATCTGCACAAGCCGGTACAGATTCAGGATGGAAAGATTACGCTGTTGAACGATCCTGTTGTCGTGAAGACATTGAAGGAAAATGGAACAGCATTTCATATAGAAAAGATACA
>JAJGAH010000366.1 GCA_020844525.1 Eubacterium sp. | reverse complement strand
GCCTGAAGACAAAGAAAACGACGGGAGGTGTGACGAAAAGAGTAAAGGTCGGTGAGTCCCTGGGCAAGGTGGTCACGACAGGCTACTGCCCGTGTGCGATCTGCTGCGTACAGTATGCAGGAGGCCCTACAGCCAGCGGCGCCATGCCGACCCCGAATCATACGATCGCCGTGGACGCGAGACATCCGGTTGTGCCGATGGGCACCAAAGTCATCATGAACGGCGTGGAATATTCCGTGGAGGATACCGGAGCGTTCGCGCAGAACGGTGTTGCCTTTGATGTTTTCTACAGCACGCATCAGGAAGCGCTGAATCACGGAAGACGCACCTGGGAGGCATACCTTGCGGATGACAACGGATCAAAAGAGGTTGAGGTCACAGTTTCCGACGGAAGCAGTGTGACAGCGGTCCTCTCCAACGGCGGCATCGACAAGGCTGCAAAGGCACTCCTGACTGATGACGAATACGCATGGTATCAGCTTCTGGTTGAGACGAAAGGAAACAGGGAAGACCTGTTCAAGGATCTCACGTACTGCAACACGGCGGGAGGAGCGAACTATCAGATCCCCGGAGAGGCTCTTTCCGATCAGAAGTTTGCGGGGATGATGCAGGAAGCGGAGAAGTATCTCGGCAGAGCATATGTGTGGGGAGGCGCCTCACCGTCGACCGGTTTCGACTGCTCCGGTTTTGTCTGCTGGGTGATCAACCACAGCGGAAACGGATGGAACGTCGGCAGGACGACGGCGGACGGACTCCGGCAGATGCTTGCACCTGTCTCCGCGTCAGACGCGAAGCCGGGAGACATCATCTTCTTCCAGAACACGTACGCCACGGCGGGCGCGTCCCATGTAGGCATCTATGTCGGAAACAACATGATGATCCACTGCGGTGATCCGATCAAGTTCTCAAGGATTGATACGCCCTACTGGCAGCAGCACTTCCTTTCATTCGGAAGGCTGCCTTCATAAAGGAGGAACAGGAATGGCACGACAGCTTGAAAAGATCAAAGAGGAGCTGGATAAGCTCACCCGCAGGAGGGATTCGCTCAACGAGCGGATCAAAGCTCTGCAGGATGAGTACACGGAAGCAGAAAATACGATGGTCACCAATGCCTTTCATGAGGCGGGGCTGACCCTGGAGCAGTTCAGCGAACTGCTTCAGAAGATGGGAAACAGATTGCCAAACAGAGAAGATCTCGAGGAGGTACAGGATAAATGAGAGCAATAAGAGCAGCGGCAGCAATTCTGGCAGGAATGATGATCTGCGGACCGGCGGCGATGCCGGTCCTTGCCAGCGCGGATGAACCGACAGCATCAGCTTCCACGGCAGATAGCGCAGGTACAGTGACCGAAGACCAGCCGGTGATCGACCGGAGCGAAGAGGCGGTAAAAAGTGTGCAGGAAGCGGGAAACGCAGAGTATTCCGACGCATCTTCTGCCGGCAGCACGCAAACTTCTTCCGCATCAGGAAGCAGCACAGAAGGGAACAGCAGCACAGCACAGAACAGCGGAAGCGCACAGAGCTCCGGCACTGCACAGAACACCGGCAACGGTGGATCCGGATCACTGACGCCGGAGGGCAATATGACCCTTGTGGACGACAAGACCGGTGTTAATGCGTCGAACAAGGAATTCATCACCTTGACGACACGCGACGGAAATTTCTTCTACCTCATCATTGATAAGGACAAGGACGGAAACAACAACGTTCACTTCCTGAATCAGGTGGATGAGGAGGATCTTCTGTCGCTTATGGATGATGAGACGGCGGAGAAGGTATCGAAGGAACTGGAGACAGGGAAACAGAATAGCGGAACAGCGAATGCGCAGGGCACGCGGGGTGCCGGCACAGAGCAGCAGGGACAGACCGGCGTGGCAGGACAGACAGCGCAGAAAGACGGCACTTCAGCAGACGGGTCTGTAAGCAGCTCTTCTGCATCAGAGGTTCCGTTGATCACTCCGAAGCCCCATAAGGGTACCGGTACAGGCATGGCAGCGGCAGGTATTGCGCTTGCCGGAGCGGGAGCCGGTGCCGCATACGTACTTGTAAAGGCAGGAAAAAAGAAGAAAGGAGAGAAGACAGCGGAGGATCCTGATGATGGGTATGAAGAGGAGTATGTTCAGCCGGAGGAGACCGAAGAACCGGGCGAACCGGATGACGAGGCTGGACGTCCGGATGACGAAGAAAAAGGCTAAGGGAAGGAAAGGTGACTGAAGATGGCAGACGGGAATCTGGCGGACGTGATCCGCCGCAGAATCAGAGAATCTGACGGACAGGAATTCAGCTTCGTTATTGAATTATCCAGGGAAAGGAGGAGCACGGGTGAGAAGAAAGAAGTACAGCCTTCCGCGGGTGGCGGTCCGGCTGGTGAAGGAACCGCCCCTGTACAGTGAGGAGAGGATCGACACCCCTGAAGCAGAGGCGAGGCTGCTCGCTGATGCGTTCCAGGACCTGGACAGAGAGGTACTCTGCGTGGTGAACCTGCAGGCTGATCTTCGCCCGATCAACCTGAATATTGTGAGCGTCGGGGAGCTGGATTCAGCTCCCGCGCATCCCAGGGAGATCATGAAGACATCTATACTCTCCAATGCGGCGAGTGTGATGCTGGTGCATTCGCATCCTTCGGGAAACGTTTTTCCGTCGGAGGCGGATGTGATCATGACCGACCGGATGCAGAAGCTGTATTTGGAGCTGGGTATCCGTTTTCTGGATCACATCATTCTCGGAAAAGGCGGTCAGTATTTCTCATTTGCCGAGAAGGATGTCCTTCCGAAGACGGAACTGCACTATGAGTCAGATATCAGTTCCTTCCGGATCCTCAGTGTGGCGGAACAGAAAGAATCGATATGGGGACAGATCCGGGCGGCAGAACAGGAACGCGGGAGCAGTCCGGCAGCAGCAGAAAAAAAGGAACAGCACAAGAAGGCGGCGCCGGAACGATAAGGGCCGCTGAATTTTTTTAAAGGATAAGAAAGAGAGGAAATATCTTATGGCGGATAACAGAGAAGAGAACACGCAGGTAAGCGTTGAGACGGCAACAGACGGCAAAGGCGCAGCGCGTCACAATTTCACGCCTGAGGAGAAGAAAGCTTATGCGGAGAAAAAGCAGGCAGAGCTTGAGCAGGTGTCAAAGCAGCTGGAGGAAGGCGTA
>JAJGAH010000365.1 GCA_020844525.1 Eubacterium sp. | reverse complement strand
GCCTGGGAAGATCACGATGCTTTCAAGGCAGTTGATTTTTCCCCAAAGCCGAAGTGGTATGGACTTGTAGAATTCCCGTATCCCTCAGGTGCAGGCATGCATGTCGGACATATCAAGGCTTATTCCAGTATCGAGGTGATCTCCAGAAAGAAGAGAATGCAGGGATATAATGTGCTCTTCCCGATCGGTTTCGATTCCTTCGGTCTTCCGGCGGAAAATTACGCAATAAAGACCAACACGCATCCTCATGATATCACGGAAAAGAACATTGCACATTTCTCGGACCAGCTGCGAAAAGTCGGCTTCTCCTTTGACTGGAGCCGTGTCATCGCAACCTCTCATAAGGATTATTACAAGTGGACCCAGTGGATCTTTGAAAAACTGTATGAGCATGGGCTGGTATTCCGGTCCAAGACGCTGGTCAATTACTGCCCGCACTGCAAGGTGGTCCTCTCCAATGAGGATTCCCAGGGTGGAAAGTGTGATATCTGCCACAGTGAGGTGGTACAGCTTCCGAAGGATGTATGGTTCCTCCGCATTACAGACTATGCGGATAAGCTTCTGGACGGTCTGAAGCATGTGGATTATCCGGAAAGCATCAAGCAGCAGGAGATCGCGTGGATTGGAAAATCAACGGGAGCCTTTGTAGATTTCAAGCTTTCCGGAACAGAGGACAAGCTCGAGATTTATACGACCCGCTGTGACACGCTCTTTGGGGTTACATTTATGGTTGTAGCGCCGGAGCATCCAGTGCTGGATAAATATAAGGACCGGATCCGTAACTGGGACGCGGTAGAGCAATATCGTAAGGACAGCGCAAAGAAAACCGAATTTGAGCGTACACAGCTTGTCAAGGACAAGACCGGTGTCAGGATCGACGGCCTGTGTGCAGTGAACCCGATTACAGGGAAGGAAATTCCGCTGTTTATTTCTGATTATGTCATGATGGGCTATGGTACCGGAGCCATCATGGCAGTACCTGCCCATGATCAGCGTGACTGGGAGTTCGCGCATAAATTTGGAATGGACATTGTTCAGGTTATCAAAGGAGGAGACATCTCGAAAGAGGCCTACACCGGTGACGGCGAGATGATCAATTCCGGCTTCCTAAATGGATTCACCAACAAAAAGGATTCCATCGCGGAAATGCTGAAGCATCTCGAGGCCTCAGGAATCGGCCATAAGGGTGTACAGTACAAGATGAAGGACTGGGCTTTTAACCGTCAGAGATACTGGGGAGAGCCGATTCCGCTGATCCACTGCCCGAAATGCGGAACAGTTCTGGTTCCGGAAGATGAGCTTCCGCTCGAGCTTCCTCCGGTCAAGAACTTTGAGCCGGGAACCGATGGTCAGTCACCGCTTGCGAAAATTGACAGCTTTGTAAACTGCACTTGTCCGAAATGCGGAGGACCGGCAAAGAGAGAAACAGACACCATGCCACAGTGGGCAGGTTCCTCCTGGTATTTCCTGAGATTCTGTGATCCGCACAACGACAAGGCATTTGCCGACAGAAAGAAGCTGGAATACTGGATGCCGGTTGATCAGTACAATGGTGGCATGGAGCATGTGACCCGTCATCTGCTTTATTCCAGATTCTGGCACAGATTTCTGTATGACATCGGTGAGGTCAATACCCCCGAACCCTATGCGAAGCGCACGTATCAGGGCATGATTCTGGGTGCGGATGGCGAGAAGATGTCAAAATCCAAGGGAAATGTCATTGATCCTCTGGATATTGTCAAGCAGTATGGCGCTGATACTCTGCGTACCTATGTAATGTTTATGGGCGATTATCAGAGCGCTGCACCCTGGAGTGATGAGGCTGTCCGTGGCTGCAAGAGATTTCTGGACCGTGTCTCAGGTCTGACGGATATCATGACCGCAGAGAAGGAAGATCCGGCGCTTGAGAACAGTCTCCACAAGACCATCCGCAAGGTGACAGAAGATATCGACAACATGAAATTCAACACCGCGATAGCGGCGATGATGTCTCTGATCAACGAATTCTATAAGGCAGGAAGCATTACAAAGGAGGATCTCATCATCTTCATCAAGCTCCTGTCCCCGTTTGCACCCCATATCACCGAGGAGATCTGGCAGTATATCGGGATGAATCCGGATGGCAAGACCTTCCTGACGCTGTCCTCCTGGCCGGAGTATGATGAGGAGAAGACAAAGGACGCGACAAAGGAAATCGGTGTGCAGGTCAATGGAAAAGTCCGTGGCACCGTACAGCTCCCGGCTGAGGTCAGCAAAGAGGATGCGCTTGCTGCGGCAAAGGCAGAGCCGAATGTGGCAAAGTTCCTTAAAGGAGCAACCATTGTCAAGGAGATCTATGTTCCAGGCAGAATTATCAATTTTGTAATTCGGAAGTAACATGATATCAGGTCAGTAGAGGTATGCACTTGAAATTGTCTTGAAATTCGAACATTTGCAGACATGCTAGAAGTACTTGGTGATGAAATTTTGCGTTGTTCAGAAAAAGTCAACTGTCTGAGCTGCAGAATGCAGCGAGTTTTGACTTTTTCTGAACGTCTTTAGCAACGTTGAAGAACCTTAGTACTTCTTGCTTGTCGAAACTGTGAGAATTTCAAGACAATTTCCAGAGCAGAAATCTATTGAGTCGGATATCAAAATATGCTTTGACATCGTCATATGGTGTGATCAGGCTGATGCATTTCCAATGTACCGTAAATGCGGGAAACGAAGCGTCAGCCTGATTTACTATATGGAACATTTTATTTCAGCAAATCGCATTCAGAAAATCCCCATGTGGACATAACAGGTAAAGAAATTATGACAGCGGAGAGAAAAACAGATATCAAAAAATATGCAGCTACAGAACATGCAGCAACAGAAAAAAAGGCCAGATCAGTGCAGCAGCAGGATCTTGCGGAGAAAAAGGAACTTGCACTGGAGGTGATCAGCAGATTAAAGAAGGAATATCCGGATGCTGCCTGCACTCTGGATTATGAGCATGCCTGGCAGCTTCTGGTCAGTGTCAGGCTTGCGGCACAGTGCACGGATAAGCGTGTGGATATGATCACTCCAAAGCTGTATGAAAAATATCCCTCTGTAGCAGCTCTTGCGGCGGCGGAACCGGATGATATCGAGGAGATCGTCAAGCCCTGCGGTCTCGGACACAGCAAGGCAAGGGATATCTCA
>JAJGAH010000364.1 GCA_020844525.1 Eubacterium sp. | reverse complement strand
ATGCATTTATTACAGCGCAGGGCAGAACATTAATCAGCATGCGGAATGTAGCTGTCGGCGCAGTGACCAATATCGTTCTGGATGCTGCATTCATTAATGGTATGAATATGGGTGTCAGGGGTGCGGCTCTGGCCAGCGTCATCTCACAAGGCGTCTCCGCCTGCTTTGTCTTCCAATATCTCTGTTCTGAAAAAAGCAGTCTGCATCTTCTGAAACAAAATATCCGTTTTGACGGAAAACTTCTTCTGCCCTGCATCTTTCTGGGGACATCACCTGCCCTGATGCAGCTGACGGAAAATATGGTAACCATCAGCTTCAATACAGCCCTGCAAACCTACGGCGGTGACATGGCTGTCGCATCCATGAGCATTTTAAACAGTATCATGCAGTTCGTTATGCTTCTTCTGCCAGGTCTGGTTCAAGGGGCACAGCCGATGCTCAGCTACAATCTTGGATCCGGAAATATCAAACGTGTAAAAAAAACCTTTCGTCTTCTGTTGTTCTGCTGTGTCAGCGGTTCGACCATCATCTGGATACTATGCATGACCGTGCCCGCCTTTCTGGCATCTTTATTCACAAATGATCAGTCACTGATTCAATATACAGTAAGAAGTATGCGTATTTATTTTGCTGTGATGCTGATTTATGGTGTGCAGGTAGCATGCCAGTACAGTTTTGTGGCATTGGATCAGGCACCGAAGGCAATTTTTCTGACTGTATGGCGGAAAATTATCCTTCTTATACCGCTCATCTTTATTCTTCCGCACTTCTGGCCGGATGCAGTTATGGGAATCTTTCTCGCTGAGCCAGTCGCAGACACGGTTGCTGTCTGTACGACGGCTCCCATGTTCTATGTCTATATTAGAAAATTGTGATTTTTTCACAACAATATGATAAAATTGGGAAATGTTAAGTTCAGCTGAAAAAACCATTCCATATATTTGACAGGAGAAAAACGGAACCTTGTCCGAAATTAACGTTTCTAACTTGACCTTCGGTTATGATGGGCAGACAGAAAATGTATTTGAAAATGTAACCTTCCGAATTGACACCGAATGGAAATTGGGGCTGATCGGAAGAAATGGAAGGGGAAAGACAACTTTTCTGAAATTGTTGCTGGGACAATATTCCTACTCCGGAACAATTTCAGCCAAAGTCGATTTTGAATATTTTCCCTGCCAGGTATCCGATCAATCCCGGGATACATTGGAAATCATGCAGAATATGTGTCCCACTGCAGAAGACTGGGAATTACTGCGGGAAGTATCTCTATTGGACCTGGATGCAGAAGCATTGTATCGTCCATTCTCTACGCTCTCCAATGGAGAGAGGACAAAAGCTCTCCTCGCTGCTTTATTCGCCGGACAGAACCGGTTCCTCCTCATTGATGAACCAACAAATCACCTTGATCAGGAATCCAGAGAAAAGGTAAGGGAATACCTGCAGAAAAAGAAGGGCTTCATTCTGGTTTCCCACGACAGGGAACTGCTGGATGCCTGTATCGACCATGTGCTTTCCATCAATCGGAATAACATAGAGGTGCAACAGGGCAATTTCAGTACCTGGTGGGAAAACAAGAAGAGGCGGGATGCTGCCGAATATGCAGAAAACGACAAGCTGCGGAAGGAAATCAGCCGCCTGTCGGACGCGGCCAGGCGCTCGTCCGATTGGGCAGATAAGGTAGAGAAGTCCAAAAACGGTGTGCGCAATTCCGGCTCAAAGATTGACAAGGGATATGTCGGTCATAAATCGGCAAAAATGATGAAGCGTGCTAAAAACCAGGAAAGCCGTATGCAGACAGCTGCAGAACAAAAGACGGCATTGCTGAAAAATATAGATGAGGCGGATGAGCTGAAGATGGTTCCACTCTCTTATACAAGAGGACCGCTTCTGCTGGCTGACAATTTGGCTCTGTATTATGGGGAAAATACAGTGTGTGACTGCATTCGTTTTCAGATAAACGCCGGAGAACGGGTAGCAGTGAACGGAAAAAACGGCTGTGGCAAGTCCACACTGCTCAAATTGGCCGCCGGAGAGGACATCCGTCATTCCGGTGTCTTTAAATTGGGGAGTAGACTGGTCATTTCTTATGTGCAACAGGACACCTCCGGCGTACAGGGTACCATAAAAGATTATGCGGCCAAATGCGGTATTGAAGAAAGTCTGCTCAAAGCTCTTCTTCATCAAATGGGTCTTGAGCGGTATGAGCTTGAACACGAAATGCAGAATTTAAGCGAAGGACAGAAAAAGAAAGTACTTCTTGCAGGAAGTCTTTGTCAGCAGGCCCATCTGTATATCTGGGATGAACCATTAAATTATATTGACGTGCTCACCAGAATGCAGATCGAGGATGTTATTCTGAAATACCATCCTACCCTTCTTTTTGTGGAGCATGACCACAGATTTGAGGAAAAAATCGCCACAAAAGAGGTGAAGCTCTAAGATCCATGTGTCTATACTTCTGGCGGAGAAGAGCCTACAATAAATGACAAGGGTGAGAGCATGATCAGCTATGGACTTTCAGGTGTCAGGAACGGATTAATAATTGATAAATTTGTTTATGATCATTTTATTTGCACCTGACACCAAGTGTTCGTGACACCAAGTGTTCGACACCAAGCGTTCCAAGCGTTTCCATGGATCGCTATTGTTCCGTCTGGCATTTTCAATACTCATCAGGAGGAGCTTCCATTATGAAGAGGATCGTTATGATCGTTTCATCCCAGACCGGGAACACAGAGAAAATCGCAAATGCGATGGAAGCGGGGATCAATTCTGCTTCGCTGACCCGCTTAACGGACAGAGAGGTGCTTCAAGCCGGCAGACTTCCAGATGCGGACCTTTATATTGTCTGTTTCTGGACAAGAAAATCCGGGATGAATGACACAAGCAGAAAGGTGGTCGATCTTCTCACCAATCAGAGAATTGCAGCTGCCGGAACGATGGGTAATATTCCTTCGTCAGATTATGGTCAGCTGGTCCGGAAGAATGTGGAGGACTACATCTCTCAGAAAAATCAATGTGTGGATGTATTCTTTTCACAGGGGAAAATTCCGGAGGCAAGAACCGAAGCCAGAAGAAGGCTTCCCAAAACAGCACCCCATTATCTGGATGAGGAGGGCTATAAGAGGCACCTGGAATCGAGGAAGCATCCGGATGCAGATGATCTGAGAAGA
>JAJGAH010000363.1 GCA_020844525.1 Eubacterium sp. | reverse complement strand
TGGAGAGTCCATCTATGGTTGTACAAATGCAGATATACCAAAGCCAGAATGGGGCCGATATACACGTAAGGGAAATACCATTTATGCGCACATTTTTGAGACGCCACTTGGACCGCTGGGATTGACCGGAATCCCGGTTGATCGCATTAAAATGATACGCCGGTTAAGTGATGGTTCGGAAGTAATTCGGGGAGAAAGCTGGCTGACAGCATCTTTTAAGGATATACCCTTTGCCTGCCTGGGAGAGGTTCCTCATTTCACATATTCTTTGCCGGATGATATCGACACAGTATTAAAAATTACATTGAAATGATAAGCAGGATTGCAATTAGAGAAATATTTTGGACAGTGGTATTTTACCAGTTATTTAAGGTGGAAAGAATGAGACAATTAACAGCAGCGGTAATCGGTGCCGGATTACGGGGAGATGTATACGCATCATATAGCCTTGACCATCCGGACGAATTAAAAATAGTAGCGGTTGCAGAGCCGGATCAGGAGAGGCGGGAGGCTTTTGCCCGGAAGTATCATTTGAACAAAAATATGTGTTTTTCTGATTACAAGAACCTGTTGCAGAGAGAAAAAATGGCTGACTTTGTCATGATCTGCACCATGGACCGCATGCATTATGAACCCGTGATCATGGCTCTTAAAAAGGGCTACCATGTGCTATGTGAAAAACCAATGTCCACAAATGAATCAGAAATTGTCCGCATGGGTACGATGGCAGAAAAATATGGACGAATTTTGTCTATCTGTCACGTACTGCGATATTCGCCATTTTTTACAAAAATAAAGGAACTGATTCAGACAGGGACAATTGGAGAGTTGCAGACAATTCAGCAGATTGAAGAAGTGGGCTTCTGGCATCATGCTCACAGCTTTGTGCGTGGGAATTGGAGAAAAACAGAGGAAGCAAGCCCGATGATCCTCCAAAAGTGTTGCCATGATATGGACATTCTGCTTTGGCTGGTTGAACAGAATTGCACGGAGATTCAGTCATTTGGAACGTTATCCTATTTTAATAAGGAGAACGCTCCAAAAGGATCCACAAAATACTGTATGGACGGTTGCACCCAGCGAGATAAATGTCCTTTCTATGCACCGCGATTCTATCTGGAACATCCCAGAGCGGAAATTGACGGACTTACACACGCTGTTTCCGTCAAGACAGACAGGGAGAGCATTCTAAAAGCATTGCAGCATGGTCCTTATGGACGCTGTGTATTTCACTGTGACAACACAGTCGTTGATCATCAGGTTGTGAATATACAATTTGAAAAAGGAATGACTGCCTCTTTTACTATGTCCGCATTTACAAATGATTGTACAAGAAAAATAAATGTCATGGGCACACGTGGCCAAATTGAAGGTGACATGGAGAAAGGAATCCTAAAAACAGTTGATTTTGTCACCGGAGATACTGACACAATTGAATTACATACCCCAGTAAAAGGACATAGCGGCAGTGACAGCAAAATGGTTGCCGATTTTCTCCGACAAATATCAGCGGATCATTCGGGCAACGGAAGATCATCCGCAACCAGTTCCGTTGATAGTCATCTTATGGCTCTTGCTGCAGAAAAGTCCCGCCTGGAAAATCGCGTAATTTCTCTTTCAATATACAAGGAAGAGATTGCGGGGAAATCACGATAAAATTTGAGCTGCATTACTCTATATTAGAGGATCATGTGAAAACAGGAGGATAAAATGGATAAACCAGTTTTGGTGGTTATGGCGGCCGGATTAGGGAGCCGCTATGGAGGATGGAAGCAGATTGATCCGGTAGACTCTTTTGGTAATTACATTCTCGATTATTCTGTATATGATGCAATTCGCGCCGGTTTTAGCAAGGTACTATTTGTGATCAATCAGGCGATGGAACATGCTTTTTCAGAACATATTTACAAAAAATATGCTTCGAGAGCGGATGTGTCATATGTCTGCCAGGATCTCAATGATATTCCGGATGGATTTGCCGTTCCTGATGGACGAACAAAGCCATGGGGTACAGCACATGCCATTTATGCCTGCCGTGATAGGATTCAAGGACCGTTTGCAGTAATAAACGCTGATGATTACTATGGGGCAACTGGATTCCAAATGGTTTATGAATACTTGAATAATCTTAATGAAGGTTCAGGACAGCATGTCATGATTGGGTATTACCTGAAAAATACAATCACAGAAAATGGCGCAGTTTCACGAGGTATCTGTCAGGTAAATCAGGATGGATTTTTATCTTCTATCCGGGAAAGAACCCGGATAGAATTGCATAACGGAAAGTGTGCATACACTGAAGATGATGGAAAGACTTGGGAATGGCTGGATAATGACAGTATTACCTCCATGAACTTCTGGGGATTTTCTCCTGACATTCTTCCACATATCGAAGCAGGATTTAAGACCTTCCTCAGCACAGAGCTCAATGAAAATCCTTTAAAGCAGGAGTATTTTCTACCCACTGTTATCAATGCGCAGCTTTTATCCGGCAAAGCTACTGTGAAAGTTCTGAAAACTGCTGATCATTGGTATGGGATGACTTATCAACAAGATCATCCGATGGTGGAAAAAGCCTTGGAAGCCTTGAAAAAAAAGGGGCAATATCCGGAAGAACTCTGGGAGGAATAGAATGACAGCGTTAACATCAGAACAGATTCTTTCAGCCATTCATCATTTTGATTTTCCCGGACAACTGGAATCCTTTGCGAGATATGGTCATGGACACATTAATGATACATATCTGTTGCAGCTGAGGATCGGAAAAATTGGCACTATGAAAGTAATTCTCCAGCGTATCAATACGGACATTTTTCAGAATCCTCGGGAACTTATGGAAAATATCTGTAATGTTACCATGTGGCTGCAGAATAAGATACAAAAAGCAGGGGGAGATGCGGAAAGAGAGACATTAAATGTAATCACTGATAAGCAAAACCAGTCATATTATCGCGACCCACGTGGCAATTGCTGGAGAGCGTATAAATACATAACAGATGCCTGCACCTATGATCAGCCTTTAAATGTACAGGATTTTTATCAGAGTGCCGTGGCATTTGGACGGTTTCAGAATCTTCTTTCGGACTATCCGGCAGACCATCTATATGAAACAATTCCGGATTTTCACAATACGTTGAAGCGATACAATTATTTTGAGAAATCTCTGAAAGAAGATAAATT
>JAJGAH010000362.1 GCA_020844525.1 Eubacterium sp. | reverse complement strand
GCAGGGAGTGATCCAGTCTGCCACCCACGGATCTGCCTTTGCAGTCTCAAACCATGCCGTCTCACTCTCCGCAGAATCACCGTTGTCCGCAGTCACAAAGACCTTCCAGTAATACCGCGTCTCCGGCGCAGGAGAGATCGGAAGCTCGTATGCGGTGCTCTGCATGTCCGCCCGGTCCCCGCTGTCATGCAGAACATGATGAAAATCCGGGTCTGACGCCACCAGTACCCGTGCAGAGCGCAGCCATTTTCCGGTCGTGTCCTCCGCCACAAACGAAACCGTCGGATGCTCCAGACGATATCCGATCGGATTCACCAGATGATTCACCTTTAAATGTGTAATTCTCATAATAACCTCCCATTGCCACGTAAAAAATACACCGGCTCTGTACTATATTTTAATAGCAGAGGCCGGCGTATTACATGGAAAAAACAGGAATGATTGATGGATTTTTTTCTGTGGCAGGTATGACGTATTCAATTTTCAATTTTTACGAAAGGGTGCTCGTTAATGAAATTGCTATCCTGATCAATCAAAGAAAGAATCCTGCTTGAACTTCCGGCTGGATGGCTTCTCCCAGATTCCCAGGCTTCCACTGTTTTATCAGAAACGCCAACATATTCTGCAAACAATTTTTGAGAAAAGTTTGTTTTTTTACGAATTTCCTTGATTTCTGATGCGGAATATTGTTTGACAGGTATTATTGTAACAGTTCTTTTCTGAAGCTTTTCCTTTCCCTGGGCATCAGCTAAAGCTTCTTTCAGCCCGGTTATGATGCTTTCGTATATTTCACTCATTTGTTCTGCCTCCTTAAGTGTTCGATCGAAGCTGTTGTTCCAATAAATGAAGGACGTATTTTAAATGCTACCCTAATAAATAGGTTAAATCAATACTTACCATCGAATTTGCTATCTAAATAATCATTGTAGCTATCCCCTGCAGATGCGTAAAAAAATCTTGACATACAATATCCGATTCGCTACGTTGATAGGGAAGACAACATAAGCTGTCATGCCGTGAAAAGTTGCAAACCTGTATGTGGAGGAGAAGAGTATGCAGGATTATGATGATGCGGTTTTAAAATGTTTCCTTGAAAATCAGAGTCAGCTGTTTCCGGAGCCGGTAGCTACTTCAGAGGAGGAGGCGGAATTCTTCCTCGAGGATGTATGCGCGGCTGTCGTCGATTCAAAGGAAGAGGTCCAGCAGTACTTTGAAGAGGAGGGTGTAGACCTGGAGGGTGACCCTCTTGAGGAAGCTGAGGTATTTCCGGTAGGAGATGGCAGATTCCTGATCGTTGAGGGATAAGATGGGGAAAGACAGGAATCAGATGAGAAGCCGGGCAGATAAGAAAAAGAAGAAAGAAGCACTGACCGGTGCACAGAAGCTCCGGCGGATGAGTCTGAACTTCCTCCCGATTGGAATTGCCCTCCTGATCATTGGCATCCTTGCAGGCGTCCGTGCGGGGCGTCTGATTTTTGCGCTTGCCTTTACGGCCCCGGCGCTGCCCTTTCTCGTGATGGGAATCTTTTTCCGGAAGTTTCCGGTAGGAGAGGACCTGCCGCCGAAGCGGGGACAAGGGAAAGGACTGTCTGATGCAGGTCAGGTACATGACGCGGAACATACCAGAAATACCACCAGCCTGGAAGGCACCTCTGGACGGGAAGATCGTATTGATGCAGAGCATGCAGCCGGCATAGATGCGCCGCAGAAAGCCAACATACAGCAAAAAGCTGACGCACAACAGACAACAGACAACCAGTATAGAGAAGAGAAGCAGCAGTGAACAGAGAAGCAGCAGTGAACAGAGAAGCAGCAGTAGACAGAAAATCAGCCACAGCAAGTAAATCTGCAGTAGCAGAAAAAGAAGCAGAAAAGAAAAAATGCTGGAGCCGGCTTCCGGTCGTAATCGTGATGGCCCTGATCAGCTGCTTTCTCTGGGGAAGCGCGTTTCCCTGTATCAAGATCGGTTATAGCCTGTTTGATATCGCCTCGGGAGAACCTGCCAGCCAGATTCTCTTTGCAGGCATCCGTTTTACGCTGGCAGGCCTGATGGTCATCCTGATCGGGAGTCTTCAGCAGAAAAAGCTGCTGCACCCGAAGAAGGAAATGATCGCGCCGATTGTGGGGCTGTCCTTTCTGCAGACAAGCGGACAGTATTTCTTCTTCTATATCGGTCTTGCCCATGCCTCGGGCGTCAGCTCCTCCATCATCGAGGGAGCCAATGTTTTCTTCACCATTCTGGTCGCCGCCTGGATCTTCCGCACAGAACGCCTAAGTGCCAATAAGATTCTGGGATGCCTCGCCGGTTTTGCGGGAGTACTGCTGATCCAGCTTCCCGCAGGAGACCATGCGTCACTGGGATTTCATCTGCTGGGAGAGGGATTTGTGCTGATTTCCACCATCCTCGCCGCATTTTCTTCGTCCTATATCAAGAAATGCGCACAGAGGGAAAATCCGGTCGCCATCTCCGGCTATCAGTTTCTGGTGGGCGGTATTGTGCTGATGGCAGGGGGAATCATCGCAGACGGAAGGCTGCAGGTGCATCCGGCAGGCATATTGCTTCTGCTGTACATGGCATTCATATCCGCCGCAGCCTATACGATCTGGAGCATGCTGCTCGCCGCCAACCCCGTCAGCCGGATCTCTGTCTATGGATTTTTCAATCCGGTCATCGGCGTTCTGCTCTCTGCATTGTTGCTGGGGGAATCCAACCAGGCCTTCAGCATACGGGGTATCCTTGCGCTGCTGCTGGTGTGCCTCGGTATCATCCTCGTAAACCGCAGTACAGAAAAGAAAAGGCAGGAGAGTGTTTTGTCATAAGGATATTTTGTATAAAGAAAACATGCATTAAGATAGCGCATAAAGAAATTGTGCATAAAGAAGTTTGGCTCAGGGTAAGATGAATGGCAAGGCAATCTGAAGAAAAATCCGGAGGGGTATTTCACAATTATTTTCGAAAGCGTTCACATTTTTTACACAATTTCACCGTAACATAACTGTCAGATAGTTGATTTAACCACTCACTATCTCCCCCTCATTTAAAGAAGCACCGATCGAATTCTTCCATGATGGAATTCATCGGTGCTTCTTTGTATCTCGCCAGGAAATCCCTGCCATCGCGGCATTGGATCCGTTTGCACAACAGGCAGCCAGGCGCCCTGCCTTCTTTACGTTTCAAATCGAATATGGTATCCTTACAGGTAACAAAAATGCCGGAGAATCCGGCTTCAGCGAGAGGAAAAAATATGGCAAAGCAATTA
>JAJGAH010000361.1 GCA_020844525.1 Eubacterium sp. | reverse complement strand
TCAATTAAACGCTCATTGAAAGAATGATCAGGTATATCCATCCAGGTAAATATACAGACCAAAAGAAAGAGTACAGCCGCAATGATCGTACAAGTCTTCACGAGTTTTCTGGTCTGTTTCTGCAGCGGTGTATTATCCTGCGGGGCTTCAGCTACATTCTTCCCAATTTTCCCATATTCTGTCTGGGCCCCTATCTTGTCAACTTTGATCAAGCCAGAACCCTGAGTAACAAGCGTACCCCCATAGCAGTAATCATTCCGCCAATAATCCTTCTGTTCTTTTCCTTGCTGTTCACCAAAAACAGTCTTCCAGACGCCTTCCGGCTCCCCAGTCAATGATGATTCATCAACACAAAGATCCGCACATGAAACAACTATGCCGTCAGCAGGAATCTTGACGCCTTCATAAATCATCATCAAATCTCCTGGTACAAGGTCCTCACTAGCAATTTCAATTTCTTTTCCATCACGGACTACTGTGATCCGCGGTGCTGACAAATCTTTCAGCGCATTGAGGGTCTTATCTGTCTTCCATTCCTGAATGACATCGATACTGATAATTCCCACCACAAAAATCAGCATGATTGATCCATCCCGCGGTTCGCCAAGGATAAAGTAAATGATCGCTGCCACAATTAAAAGCAGGAACATTGGTTCACTTATGATGGTCAATACTTTTTTTAGAAATCCTTCTTTTTTCTTTGGGACAAGAATATTCTTGCCAAATTTTTCTTGTAATTCTTTTGCTTGTTCAGCAGTCAGGCCTGTTACGTTGTAACCGTTATTGGTCATAAAAGTATCCTCCGTTGTCCGCACTTATGCGGTGTCACGATTGCTTCTATGGTACTTCATCTTGAAATCGTCTGTCCCTGACAAAGGTGCAAAAAACACCTGCAGGACATACAACTGTCCCACAGGTGTCAGAATTCACACACTGCTGCCGCCTTCGGAACGGCCCGGCCCCACGCCTTTACTAGGCATCGCCTGCTCAGTTTGTACTGATGATCTCGCACTCCGTTTTACCGGGATGTAATGCAGCGCAAAGAAGATATAAGCAGTATATATTATGGAAATGTTCTTGTCAACATAGAAATTGTTAAATGTGATGACTCACTATTTCCATTTTTGAATACTCAGCACGCATTGATACCAATTTCCGCATAATAACAGCTCCTGGCTTTCCATGTCAGAAGCTGTCGCAAATTTCCCGTAAATCGGTAATTATTGTTTCGACTCGATTTTAAACTTCTTTGTCAGAAGCCTTTTTATGCTTCTTACCTTTGTCGGATCTTGGCTTCCTGGGCTTGGTATCCTTGCTTCCTTTCGGACGTCCTGGCTTCGCGTGTTTAACCTTTACTTCGCCGCGTGCCTCTCGCTCGAGCGTCTTCTTGTTTTTGGAACCAGGCTTTCTGCCACGATGTCCCTTCTCTTTGGGCTGTGGCTTTGGCACAGTTCTGGTCAGGGAGCCGATCGGATTCGAACGGCTGTTATACTCCGAAGCGAAGTCGGACAGTGAATTCCGGTCGATGCCGAACTTCATGAGCAGTTCTTCCAACTCCTTCGATAGATCCTTAACCGGAAGGTATGATCCACCTTCACCAAGAATGAAGTGTATCCGGTCCATCTTCTGGATCATCTCATTCGTAGCAAGAGAAAGGTCTTTGCAGGCGTTAAGGATGCTCGCTCTGACACAGCTTGCAGCAAAGCAAATCAGGAACTTTGCATAGATGCTGCTTGTGAAGTGTATGCGGGTACTATCGAAGCCCTCTTGGGACTTTAGGATCCCGTACTGCACTTCTGATGCATCGCGGAGCCGATACAGGTCAAATGCTTCCTGGGGACCATGGTTCTTGCCGGAAGCGAGAGAGAAGAAACCCTTGCCAAGCATGGATTTCTTCCATGCCTTGAAGTCATAGGAAACAGCATAGCCGCCTGTATCTGTCTGCTCGACCTTGATGTATTTTTTGCAGGTCTTCGAGACACTTGGCACACGGCCTTCAGCGACAGCCAATTCGGCTTTTCGACCCTCTTTCCGGATCTCTCGGATTAGGCGTATCGACTGAATGGAGCTTGACGTACCATTGAAGTACAGGTTCATGAATGCTGTTTCCGGGTGATTGCGGAACAGCTGCTTTTCCCTGGCAATGCCAAAGATGCCATCATCGTCAACAATCCTGTCTGGTTCCCAGCGGATATCTTCGGAGCATTCCTCCATCATCTGCTGGTGACCGTAGGTGTCGGATGGGACCATCATGATGTAGTCGGTCTTGCTGTCAATGCATGCCTGTACAACATCATGAGTGCAGAAGCCACGGTCGATTAGAACGCCTTCAATCTCGATGCTGTATCCGTTGAAGAATGTCAGCACTTTCTGGAATGCTTTGCTGTCTACCTTACTGCCCTCATACACAAAATACGTGATCGGCATACCGGTCTTCACATCGACAGCATAGATGTAGCTGACAATAGTACCGCCGTTATGAGACTTATCCGCTCCATACTCACACAGGTCGGATTCTCTGACCTCGCTGTCGTTATTGGAACCGTCGATGGAAATCCAAGCCTTGGTGATGCCCTGCTTCCTGCAGTGCTTCAGCCAAGCAACCTTGAAATCACCTTCCTGCTGTGCCGTCATAAGGGAACGGAACAGATCGGAGTACCAGGCATCACTGTAAGGTTTCCTTGAAAAGAGGGCCTGGTCCTGCGCAAACTCGCTGTACAGTTGTGTGATATCTGACTTGCTGTGCAGAGAGAACATCACGTAGTCCATGATGGCGTTTGCATGCAGCGGACCGTATACATCCGTCAGGATCGAGTAGATGCCATTCTGTGATGCAGCCCCAAGGGTCAGCATGTACAGACCTACTTTCACCTCGAAAGGGAGAGAATCCTTTGCACCATAATTCTGCAGCCATTGGTCGCTGTATAGTGTGCGGTACGCTTCGTTCGGATACATGGTTGTATCTGAGGCAGCATGCCCAATCACCTTGCGATGACCGTCAATAATGACGAATACTCGGCCATCGTTGTGGTTGATATAAGCTTCTTTTGGTATCGGGACTTCTTTTTTATTCCAGTATATGTGGGACATTTATAATAGCCTCAATATAGATTACCGATAGGTCATCTATATTATAGACAATTATAAATATAAAATCAATAGGCTGATGTCCGAAAAACGCCTTGATTTCAAGGGGCTTTCGACATCATCGTAGAGCGATGAAGGCTAAATCCAATGGTCTATTACCGATCTACGGGTAATTTGCG
>JAJGAH010000360.1 GCA_020844525.1 Eubacterium sp. | reverse complement strand
ATCTGCCGCGGTGGAAGCCACCACGATAGAATACTGCATGGCATCATTTTTCTTTAAGGTGTTTACAATACTTGCGATGGTAGAAGCCTTCTGACCGATCGCGACATATACGCAGTAGCAGTCTTTTCCCTTCTGGTTGAGCACTGCATCCATCGCAATGGAAGTCTTACCGGTCTGACGGTCTCCGATGATCAGCTCTCTCTGTCCACGTCCGATCGGGAACATGGAGTCGATGGCCAGAATTCCGGTCTCAAGAGGAACAGATACCGGCTGACGATCTATAATTCCCGGTGCCGGCTGCTCAATCGCACGATATTCATCGCCCTTGATCGGAGCGCCTCCATCAATCGGATTACCAAGTGCATCAATGACACGGCCTAAATAACCGTCTCCACACGCAATACCTGCACGCTTTCCAGTGCCGGTTACCCGGGTTCCCTCACCGATAGATCCCTCTGCGTCAAAAAGAATTGCACCGATTCCATCCTCTCCGATGTTCTGTACCATTCCCTTTACGCCATTTTCAAAAACGAGAATCTCTCCATACTGTACATGGTCCAGACCGGTGATTGTCACAATACCGTCACCGGCAGTAAGTACATGTCCGACCTCTGACTGCTGCGCCTCCAGATGGAACTGCTCCACAGCGGCTCGCATGATCTCCATGATGCCTTCCTGGCTTTTTTCTCTGGCAGCTTTTGCTCTGGCATCATTGATCTGATCCTCAAACTGTCTTTCTCTTCCGCGGGTACTCCAGTCATACTCGTCGCTTCCGATATCGAGAATGAAACCGCCATGCACATCCGGATCCTGCATAATCTCCAGATCGACATGATCTGTGTCACTAATTTCATATTTTGAGGCAAGAAACTTTCTGAATTTCCGGACCTGGTCCTCACTGGGCGGGGTGACACAGCGAAGAACTGCATGAAGCTTTCCGTTCTCATCCAACTTTATTGTTTTGTTCTCACTCATAACGTCAGTCTTTCTTATCATTGTTTGCTGAGACCTTTTTCAGGAAAGCATCATACATCTTGTCGTCATCCTCAGCCTCCGCGATCTTCGCAGCGGCATCCTTGACCATCTCGACAATGTCTTCCTCAGCTTTGTGTTTTTGATCTGTCGTCTCTGCTGCAGCCTTTGCCCTGGCATCATTGATGATCTTGTCTGCATCCGCCTTTGCAGCATCGACAATACGGTCATATTCAACATTGGCTTTCTTTCTGCTCTCTTCAGCAGCCTTCTGTTTCTCTGCATCAATACTCTGGATCGTGTCCTCATACTTTGACTTCAGCGCATCTGCGTCCTTCTGCGCCTTCTCTGCATCGGTATAGGACTTTTCGATGTCTTTTGCCCTCTGGTCGAGAATCTTATGTACTCTTCCAAAAAGGAACTTCTTGAGAAGAAAATACAGAATCAGAAGATCGATGACCGTCCATAAAATATTTAAATCCAAACGTAACATGTCTTCTCCTAATCGATCCGTATCCTCATACGGAAATATCTCCCTTAAAATACTGTTTCTTCAGATTCCTCAGAATTATGTGATAATCCCGGTGAGGATCAGCCCATAAACAGAATCATCAGACCAAGTACGAATCCGTAAATAGCGGTTGCCTCTGCAAGGGCAGATCCAAGAAGAAGGTTCTTCATGATTTTGCTGTCAGCCTCCGGCTGCTTTGCAATGGCGTCTGTAGCATGTCCTGTTGCGATACCAATACCAAGTCCTGCGCCGATACATGCAAGTGCTGCAATTCCTGCTCCAAGTGCTGTCATTTTTATTTCCTCCTGTCATCATCCATCCGGTGTATTCCCGGAAAAATATTAAAGTGATACTTCTTTCAACAGCCTCTGTATCAGGCTGCGGCTGCGATAGCCTTTCTTTTGCTTTTTCTGACTCTGTGTTTCTTTTTCTTAGGCTCTTCCGGTGTGATTTCTGCTGCTTCAGCAATGAACAGGGATGTAAGGAATACAAATACATATGCCTGAATAAACCCATCAAAAATGTCAAAGTAGAAACTGAACAGAAGCGGTACACCTACCGGAATCAGGTTCTCAATCAATGTCATGATTACATAGGAACCAAGTACATTACCGAAAAGTCGCATGCAAAGAGACAACGGGCGGATAAAGACCTCCAGAATATTGATTGGAGTTACAATTCCGACCGGTTTGGTAAAGCTCTTCAGCCAGCCGCCTACGCCCTTGCGCTTAATGCCGGCCGCTTCAATCAGTACAATGCTCATACCTGCCAGCGCTACAGTGACATCCAGGTCCTTCGTCGGCGGTTTCATGCCCAGCAGACCGATAATATTGGACAGACCAATAAACAGAATAACTGTCATCAGGTACTCTGCATATTCCTCTGCATCCGGGCCAAGCATTCCCTTAATCGTCTTCTCCAGCCATGTCACAAATGCTTCAACTGCCAATTGCCTCTTGCCCGGATTCCGGACCTTCATATCATGAGTCAGCCAGATTGCCAGTGCCACGAGAATTCCCATGACAACCCAGGAAACAGCTACGGATTCAGCAATATGGATTCCACCAAAAATGGGAATCACAAATGCGTCCTGCACCGTAAGGTCTTTTACCAGCTTATCTGCCATACTCAATTTCATCACCTTCCTTCCTGTTTGTCCTGCCTAAAGCATCCGTGGCAAACCAGATGAGGTTTCCGTATCCTGATGCCAGTCAGTGATGTCGATAAAAATTTGACAACCCGATTATTTATTTATCACTTTCAATATGAATAGTCAATTCTGTATTTTGGTCAAATTGACAGGGATATCAGACAAAATATCCATCGTCTGTGTATCTCTGATTCTGCGTATAAAATGCGCCGCGAAAAAAGCCGGTCTGCACGGCTCAGATTGCGGCATTCTGCACTTCACGGGCATGCCTGCAGATATCCTCCAGACAGCACCCGCTGCACTGAGGTTTTCTTGCAGTACACACCTCTCGTCCGTGAAACACAAACCGATGGCAGAGGTCACTGCCTTCTTCCGGAGGAACGATTTTCCACAGGGCGCGTTCCACCTTTGCAGGCTCCTTTAAATTGTCTACCAGACCGATCCGGTTGCACAACCGGATACAATGTGTATCGGTGACAATCGCCGGTTTCCCGAATACGTCTCCCATGACCAGATTCGCGCTCTTCCTGCCGACACCCGGGAGCTTCAGCAATTCCTCAAAGGTATCCGGAACATGATCGCCGTATTGTTCATGCAGCACGCGCATGCATTTTGAGATATCCCTTGCCTTGCTG
>JAJGAH010000359.1 GCA_020844525.1 Eubacterium sp. | reverse complement strand
CCCGCTGCCGCTTTCAACACATCCTCCATCATAACTCTGCCGCTGCCAGCCTTCGCGTCCGCCAGATGAACGCCCAGATCAGCCGCTGCTTTTGCCGCTGCCGGACTCGCCTTGACGTTATTCTGGTCTTCAATGAACATTTCAACGTCTTCAATCTTGATTCGTCCTCCCGGACCCGTTCCGGCAACCTGTGTGAGATCAATGCCCTTCTCCTTTGCCAGCTTCTTTGCTGCCGGTGATGCCTTGACTGTGTGATTTGCCGCAGGAGCAGGCGCTGCCTCAGCATGCTTTTCTTCGGACAAAGTGTGATCGGCCTCAGGAGCTGCCTGGGTTTCTCCTCCCGGAGCATCCGGAACCTGTTCACCCGGCTTTCCGATATAGCCAACAACCGCGGAGACATCAACCGTTTCGCCCGCCTGCGCGACAATCTTTAAAATCATACCGTCTTCCTGGCTTTCAACGTCATTCGTAATCTTATCGGTTGAAGCAGAGAACAGCGGATCGCCTGTCTTTACCTGGTCGCCTTCGCGGACGTACCATTCCTCCACTGTGCCCTCTTTCATTGTCATTCCCATTTTTGGCATCAAAATTTCATTTGCCATACTGTTCGCCTCCTCATTGCTGCCGCAATCTTAATCACGGCTGAACAACCCGTACTGAACGGCTTTCTCAAGCGTTTTCTCTATATCTACATGCAGTGGGCCGTTTCTGGTCAGTTTAAACGACACGGTCTGGCCTTTCCGTATGCGCAGCTCCCGTTCCCCGTCCAGCGCAATCATGCCGTGATGGGAAGCGGTAAAGAAATATTCTTCTCCGACACTCAGTCCCTGAACCTTCTGGATGTTCAGTGGAGAAAGGATACCTGCCGCAACCGGAGCTTTGATCTTCTTTACTGCTTTTTCTTCGTCATCGCCACAGAGCTGCAGCACCACAGCACGATCGTCCTCCGGACGGATCACGTTCAGACAACCTGCGGCCGCAGAGAATCCGATGCTGGCAGGATGCGCTCTCGCTGCAACGATATATTCAATCTTATCAGCGTCCCAGATCGCCCGGGATCCGACCCATAAATCATCCGAAACCACAGCATCTACAAGAGCGATATCCTGGAATTCGCCGTCGACCGATACTTCAATCCGCTTGTCTCTCAGGCAGAACGGCTCGGGATCGTCTGCGCCTGCAGTGATTCCTGCTGCCATGCCAGCGACTGTCCCTTCTGTATAATCCGGATAAACATTATTGGTTCCCGTAGATACGGCCACAAGCGGAACATTTTTCAGACTCTTCGCTGCTGCGCGGCTGGTTCCGTCTCCGCCAAGTACAACGACACAGCCGAGCTTGTGTCCTTCCATCCATGCGGCGGTTCTGACCGTATCCTCTGCACATGCCATATACGGGATCTGCAGGACTTCACAGGAGGCCGTCAGATTGCCGTCAATTTCAAGGTCATCGATAACAACCCAGCCGAACTGAAAACTGTCCGGCATAAAATATATTTTATCCACGCCGACGGACTGCGCGGCCAATACGATTCTCTTAACAATATTGACTTTCTCCTGATTATCAATCGTTGTCGCGTAAGATACGAGCCTTCGGATATCCTTTCCGGAAGCAGGATTCGCGATAATTCCAATGCTTGACAAGAGTCAGTCCTCCTTTCTTATTCGGCGTACTTGCAGTATATGTTCTTCCTCTTCATTCCATACCATTGAAATATGGTTTATATGCGCATGCCCGGCCACTGCGCCGAACATGCGCATTTTCACGGTTTCACTTCCTGAGTCCGATGGTCATGCATGCCGCTGGCCATACAGACAACAAAAGCATGGCGCATCAGACTTAAACCATGATTCCGGAGCATAACAGCAATCTCTATTCTCTCTGCGCTCTCACAGCGTTTACGATATCCTCAGTCTGAGGAATGAACTGATTCTCCAGAACAGCGGAGAACGGAACTGGTGTATTCAGTCCGCAGACACGTCTGCAAGGTGCATCCAGGGAATCGAACAGTTCTTCTGCGATGAATGCGGAAAGCTCTCCGGCATATCCGCCGCGCTTGAATTCCTCTGATGTGATGACAACATTATGTGTCTTTTCAACAGACTGTGCGATCAGGTCCTTATCAAGAGGATAAAGAGTGCGGGGATCCAGGACCTCAGCAGAGATTCCTTCCTTCTCCAGCTGCTCGGCAGCTTCCAGAGCACGGAACACCTGATATCCATACGCAATTATGGTGACATCGGTTCCTTCTCTCTTAATGTCGCCCTTTCCCAGCGGGATCGGATCGAAGGAATCCACCTCTCCCTTTTCTCCGTATGCAATCTTATGTTCAAAGAAGACAACCGGGTTATTGTCGTCGATGGAAGCAAGCAGCAGGCCAAGGCAGTCCTGAGGAGTGGACGGGTATACAACTTTCAGGCCGGGAACATGGGTCAGCCATGCTTCCATAGATTTGGAGTGCTGTGCAGCTGCGTTCACGCCTGCGCCGTTTACTGTACGGACAACCATTGGAAGCTCAATCTTTCCGCCGAACATATAGTGCATAAATGCTGCATTGTTTACCAGCTGATCCATAGCAACCGTGATAAAGTCATCCATCATGATCTCCGCAATCGGACGAAGCCCTGTCGCAGCGGATCCGGTTGCCGCCCCAATAATCGCGCCCTCGGAAATCGGGGTGTCACGGACTCTTTCCGGGCCGAATTCATCAAACATTCCCGCAGATACACCGAAGCATCCGCCGAACTTACCGACATCTTCACCAAACAGCAGTACATTCGGATCCTCGCGCATTCTGATACTCATCGCTTCACGAATGGCTTCCATTACACTCATCGTCTTCATCTTACGCGCACCTCCTCATCAAAGTCTGTATAGACATCTTTGCCGACATCCTCCGGCTTTGGCAGCGGGCTGTCTTCTGCAAACTTCACTGCATCTGCGATCTCCTGATCGATTTCTGCATCGATTTTATCCATTTCTGCAGCGGTCATGACATCATTTTCTTCCAGGAACCGGCGGAATCTCTTAACAGGTTCTCTTGCAACCCATTCCTCCTGCTCTTTCGGATCCTTGTATATTCCAGGATCACCTTCAAAGTGACCGCGCCATCTCCAAGTCTTGCACTCGATCAGTGTCGGGCCCTGGCCCTTTCTTGCTCTTGCGATGGCTTCATTTGCCGCCTCATAAACGGCCATGACATCGTTTCCGTCAACGGCTACGCCAGGGATCCCGTATGCTGCAGCTCTGTCCGCAATATCTTTAATTGCCTG
>JAJGAH010000358.1 GCA_020844525.1 Eubacterium sp. | reverse complement strand
ACGATTGTATTGGCGTCGTCCACCAGGATGATATTGCTGTGCTTTCCCATCAATTCCACCTTAAGACTCCAGTTACGCGGGTCTCCCATTTCATCCCGGTGGCGTATATTGAAGGACAATACTCTTTCAAGTCCAGGCTGTGTCACCGATTCGAGAAGACCACCTGCCAGATGCTTTCGCAGAAGCATACAGTAATTCGGTGCACTGACCGGTGCCTTCTTATTGGTTGACGTGATATAAACCAGCGGAAGAGATGCGCTTGCAGAAAGAAGAAGCCGAAAAGTTTTTGCACGATTCTTCACTGTAAAAATCAATTCGTCAGGCTCAGGCTGAATAATTCTGGAAATATGGCCGCCTGCAAGAGTGGTCTGAAGCTCTGAACGTATATTTGCAATGGTAATGCCATCTAATGCCATAGGATATCCTCTTACCGTATAAACTGCACAGATTTTGATGAATAACTTCTTACATTATACACAATAAAAGAAGGAAATCCAACAGTATTCCGGAATTGACACGCCGAAAGAAACGGTCTTATAATTACTCTGTATTTGTGTGTTCAGCGTTAGAATTCAGGCCTGCAATCACTGGCCTGTCAGGGAGCTTTTTATGTCAAATATCTACAGTATGACCGGTTTTGGAAGGGCAGAGGTTCAAAATGAGCGCCAGAAAATAAGCGTTGAACTGAAGTCTGTAAATCACCGTTTTCTGGAATTTAATATTCGTGCACCCAAAAAATTCAGCCCCTTTGAATCGAAAATCCGCAGTCTGATGAAGGAATATGCACGACGCGGAAAAATCGACATCTTTATCACCTACGAGGATTTTACGGAGGCCGGTGTCAGGCTGATGTACCATCCTGAGATTGCAAAACAATATGTTGACTATGCATCTCAGATTGAGCACAGCTTTGCGGTTCCGAACGACATTACAGTAAATACGCTCATGAATTTTCCAGATGTCCTGACGACCGAAGAGCAGGAGATGGATGAGGAAACACTGTGGCAGGACCTTGCACAGGTGATCCGGAGCGCTGCGGAAGGCTTCCGTCACACCCGCAGCTCAGAGGGAGAAAATCTCCGGTCGGACCTACTTGAAAAGCTGGATGAGATGGATGCAAATGTGGATAAGATCAAGGAAAGGGAGCCACAGATTATTGAAGAATACCGCCAGCGGCTGGAGGATAAGACCCGGGAGCTCCTGGCGGATTCTCAGATCGATGACAGCAGGATTGCTGCGGAGGTGGTTCTTTTTGCAGATAAAATCTGTACCGACGAGGAAACAGTTCGACTGAAAAGCCACATTCAGAGTATGCGTGATACACTCGCTGTCGGAACAGATATCGGGAGAAAGCTTGATTTTCTGGCCCAGGAGATGAACCGGGAGGCAAACACCATTCTTTCCAAGGCCAATGATCTGGAAACATCGAATACAGGCGTTGAGCTGAAGACCGAAATTGAAAAAATACGCGAACAGGTTCAGAATATCGAATAAGTCAGGGCTTGTGTCCGTTTTGCTGTTGTGTTTTTTGCGTTTCGAGGATATAATTTCTAAGTTATGTCAGAGAGCATTTCCCTGATTGGATTTTTATTGTATCGGAATTGAATCAGGAGAGATTCATCTGGAGGCATTCAGATGTCATTTTTGATGAATATAGGTTTTGGGAACGCGGTGAATACCGATAAGGTTTTTGCCGTTGTAAGTCCGGTAGCTGCACCGGTAAAACGTCTGGTCGCGCATGCAAGAGAGAATGGCATGCTGATTGATGCCAGCCAGGGACGCAAGACGAAGGCTGTTCTTGTGCTGGAGGATGGTCGTATCCTGTTATCTGCACTTCAGCCGGAAACAATTACACGGCGTTTTAATCAGTGTTATGATTCCGATTCATTCTCCTGGCAGGAGGAGAGCACTGACTGCGGAGAATCTGCTGACGAAATAAAAGAAGAAAGGACCGATGATCTGCCATGAACCATGGGCTGCTGGTTATTCTATCCGGTTTTTCCGGATCAGGCAAGGGAACTCTGATGAAGAGACTCCTTGAAAAATATGATAATTATGCGCTTTCTGTGTCTGCCACCACGCGCTCTCCGCGCCCGGGCGAAAGGGAGGGCGTTGATTATTTTTTCAAAAACGAGGAAGAATTTTCACGTATGATTAAAGACGATGCATTTCTTGAATATGCACGATATGTGAACCATTCCTATGGGACACCTGCTGCCTATGTTGATGAGCAGCTTGACAGAGGCAGGGATGTGATCCTGGAAATTGAAATTCAGGGCGCACTGAAGGTTAAGACCAAAAGACCGGACACATTGCTGATTTTTGTGACACCTCCAAGTGCCGGTGAGCTTGAAAGACGTCTGACAGGAAGAGGCACGGAAACCCGCGAGGTCATACGCCAGCGTATGGCACGCGCTGTAGAAGAATCCGGAAGCATGGACCAGTATGATTATATCCTGGTCAATGATGATCTGGAGGAATGTGTGGACCAGCTGCATACCCTGATACAGTCACAGCACAGTCAGACAGCCCATCAGAGAGAATTCATCCGTGAAATCCGGCAGGAACTGAAACAGAGCTATGCAGCGAAAGAAAGAGAGGAAAGAAAATGATACATCCATCTTATGTAGAAATGATTGAACAGATCAACAAGGGTCAGGACCAGGAAGAGGCACCGCTGGTTACGAGCCGTTACTCTATTGTTCTGGCCACTGCAAAGAGGGCGCGTCAGCTGATTGATGGCGCACAGCCGAAGATCAATGCCTACGACAAGAACGGTAAGGAAAGAAAACCGCTTTCTATCGCTGTTGATGAGCTTTATGAAGGCAAGGTGAACATTCTCCCGCGTGAAGAGGAGGAAGATGACAGCGAACAGTAATAACAAAAAAGTTCTGTTTATTTCGCTTGGCTGTGATAAGAACCTTGTGGATTCCGAACGTATGCTTGGAAAGCTTGCGGGTCATGGTTATTCCATGACCGACGATGAGGAGCAGGCTGATATTATTATTATCAATACCTGCTGCTTTATTGATTCTGCCAAGGAGGAGAGCATTCAGACGATCCTGGATATGGCGCGTTACAAGACAGAGGGCCGCTGCCAGAGTCTTATTGTGACGGGATGCGTGGCGGAGCGTTACCGTCAGGAGGTACTGGATGAAATTCCTGAGGTGGATGCCATCATCGGTACCAACAGCTATAACCGGATTGAGGATGCGCTTCTGCAGACAGAGGAGGGATTACGGCCTTCTATTCTGGAACCTCTGGATGGAATACCGGAAAACG
>JAJGAH010000357.1 GCA_020844525.1 Eubacterium sp. | reverse complement strand
TTCCTTCCGGTAAACATCCGTTTTGGCAGGGGCATGGCTGATCAGGTCGGTGTACTCACAAAACCCTATGGTAAAAAGGCACTGATTGTGACCGGCGGCAGCAGTGCCAAGAAATCCGGACTGTATGACAGAGTAAAAGCAAAACTGGAAGAAGCAGGCATCGCAACATGCCTGTTTGACAAGGTACTCCCAAACCCGCTTACAACAACCGCGACAGAGGGAGCAGCGTTTGCAAAGGAGAATGGCTGCGACGTTATTGTGGCAATTGGCGGCGGCAGTATTATGGACTGCGCAAAGGGAATCGCGTTTATTGCGGCAAATGGCGGAGACATCAACGACTATCTGTACAACCGCAAGCAGAGCGATCGGGCAATGCCGCTCGTACTGTTACCGACGACCTGTGGTACCGGGTCCGAGGGCAATGGCTTTGCGGTCCTGACCAATCCGGAGACCGGAGACAAGAAATCACTGCGTTGCCCTGCCATTGTGGCAAAGGTGTCTATCGTAGATCCGGATGTCATGAAGACGATGCCAAAGAAGGTTCTGGCCTCGGTCGGCTTTGATGCATTATGCCATTGTGTAGAGGCTTATACGGCAAAACGTGCACAGCCGTTTACGGATGCGCTGGCGCTCTATGCAATCCCGCTGATTTATGAAAATCTTGTTCCACTGTACAGAGGAGAGGAGAGTGACAGCGCATGGGAGAAGATTTCCGTAGCCAGTACAATCGGCGGTATGGTGATCAATACCGCAGGTGTTACACTGGCACATGCCATGGAGCATCCGGTCAGCGGACTGAAAAATGTCGTGCACGGACAGGGGCTGGCCGCGCTTGCACCAGCCGTTCTCGCGGCGACCTGCAAGGGCAACCGGATGAAATTCGGTCGCATCGCGCGCATGCTTGGAGGATTCACAGCAGAGGACTGTGCATCGAAGATCAGAACACTGCTTCAGCAGCTGGACCTGGACATTCGTCTTTCTGACCTTGGCGTTGAAGAGAAGGATATCCCATGGCTTGCGGAAAACTGCTTCAAGGTTTCTTCTGCCAATATCGCCAATACACCGGTCTCCCTGACCCAGGAGGATGTTGCGGAGCTTTATCGCAAAGCACTATAGCACTGTTATTAATGGCAAATTTCCATACGGGCAGCCTGCGGAAGCAGGCTGCTGAGCATGGCGTATAATGGATTTCAGCATAGCGAAATAATGCTTGACATCAGTGAGAAAAATTGTTATGATCTCATTCGTTGAGTGTTCTAGGGGATTGGTCAAATGGCATGACAGAAGTCTCCAAAACTTTTAGCGGGAGTTCGATTCTCTCATCCCCTGTACTTGAAAAGTGCCGCGGAGCCTTGTAAATAAAGGCTTCGCGGCATTTTGCGTTTTCTACGAAAAGTGATGAGCTTTTATTCTTTTCTTACAGTTGATTTTTGACTGAATCATCGGTAGTGTCTTTTAGAATGGCTTTATTTCCGGGAGAAATGGGAAGTTCTATGGCATATTGGTCAATATCATCTTTGAGGCAGGCATTTTTTATCGAATCATAGAAAAAAAGATCGATTTTCTTCAGGGTAGGAATACGCTCTATTTCTTCCTGCAGTCTGCACAGGTTGTCACCACCTTTAATGACGATATCTATATCACTGGTTGGGCGGGCAGTGCCAGCAGCATATGATCCGAAAAGATATACATGACATACATGATGAGATCTGCAAATTGTCACAATCTGTGTGAGGATATCATCAAGACTCATATTCATGGAATTTATTTTCGTTTGCAATTCAACGCTCATCATAGTGTATCACCTTATTTAATGGCAATTATAATGCATCATCCTGTCCGATTTTTTTAATATAAGACGTTGCTGTATCCCGAAACTCTTCGAAAACAGGAAGATATATTTCAATGATTCTGTGAACTGCCTCATTAGCCAGGGTGCCATCGTAGTCGTGGGTCAGATTATTCCGATCCAAAAGCATCCGCATCCATACATCTCCTGTAATAAGACCTGCCTGAAAGGCCGTACGAAGTGTTTCTCTTGGGGATCCACTGGCAAAATCTGTAATCTTATGGTAGCCGGTGAGAATGTCCTTCATGACTTTCCAGGAAATGTCAAAGGTCAGACAATATTTTTGCACAGTTCCGCTGACGACGAAATCGTCTGAAAGGTCCCTGTTTCGAGCTTTTTCAAGTGATGAAAGGCTGTTCAGAAAACTGGTATAACGGTTCAAGTACTTTTTCTGTTCCATAACCTGTTCTCCCTGATGTATTATATGTACTTTCTTATTTATATCATACTTATGCAAATTCTGCCATTTGAAAAAAGATTAAGACCTGACCATGGAGATGGATCAAAGTGGGAGTATATGATTTTACGGGTGGAATTTTCTAAAAAATAAGTATACACAAGGAATGCACTTCTGTATAATTGCTTTCTGTATTAAGGAAGATGTTCATGTAAAAACGATTCTTTGTAAAGCTTCTTTTCTTGTAAGATAAGTTACGGATTTTCGGAAAAAGATGCGCTAAAGTTTGTCTTGCAATGAGATGAGATAAAACTTAAAGATACATACAGACATTCATACAAGAAGAGAGGTAAAAAACATGGAAAACAAGATGTTCTGCTACCAGTGTCAGGAAACTGCGGGATGTAAGGGATGCACCGTGCGTGGTGTGTGTGGAAAGACCCCGGAGGTTGCCGGTTCCCAGGATCTTCTGATCTATGCAACAAAGGGACTTTCTGCCGTGACTACACAGCTTCGTGCAGAAGGCAAGGAGGTTTCCGCTGATGTGAATCATATGGTGACATTGAACCTGTTCACCACCATCACAAATGCCAATTTCGATCAGGAATCCATTGAGGACAGGATCGAAGCAACGCTGGCAAAGAAGGATGAGCTCCTTGCTCGGGTTTCCGATCGTTCCTCTCTTCCGGGAGCTGCTGTATGGACAGGCGCTAGAAGCATGTTCGAGGCGATGGCTGCATCTGATGAGGTTGGCGTTCTGTCCACAAAGGATGAGGATATCCGCAGCCTGCGTGAGCTGGTCACCTATGGACTGAAGGGCCTTGCAGCCTATACAAAGCATGCAAATGCCCTGCTCAATGATGATCCTGATGTAGATGCATTTATTCAGAGCACACTTGCAAAAACATTGGATGACAGTCTTACAGTAGATGATCTGGTAGCTCTTACACTTGAGACCGGAAAATACGGCGTACAGGGTATGGCAGATCTTGATAAGGCAAATACAACTGCTTATGGCAACCCGGAGATTACAAAGGT
>JAJGAH010000356.1 GCA_020844525.1 Eubacterium sp. | reverse complement strand
GTTCGGTTCAGTCATCGCATCTACAGTGCAGTGCACGGTGTCAATCGGGAACTGTTCCTTCATATCGGCATAGCTCTCTCCGGTCCTTCCCATATATATCACATCATCGTATCTTCGATCTAGGTAGAAGCATTTTCCAAATCGTGGAATATATATCGCGGGATGGGTAGAACCTGACAGTATTTTCTTCACAGGTTTTCCATTTTCAGATGTCCACTCTGCATTTACAGATGTCCACTCAACAGGCAATCTCTTCACAGGATGCAGTGTGCTTGTCACCAGGATGCCTTTTTTTGTACCTTCATAAGTGTCTGTGACGATAAAAATCCCTTTCGGATTGGATATCCTTGTCGTGACGCGTACACCGTGAGGAACAGTTTCGGTGGAGAGATACTGCTCGGTCTGTTTCTGCCATGGAAGCATGGTGTTGTGGTAATTCATATTCCAGTCGTTGTCGGTGTCTGCGCGGTAGAGCAGGGTGTATTCGGCATCACTGCGCAAGAGAGAGCCATCGGGCAGTGTGATCCGGACATGGCCGCCTGTGACACGGAAGCTGTCCGGGAGCGCTGTTTTATCTTCTTCACGGATACCCGGGACAAAGATCCGGACGAGCAGCTCCTCCTCGGAAACCTGCCTGCCGGTCAGCCTGTCCTCGCTTGTTACAATAGCCCGGATATTGCCGTCTACAGGCTCTCCGATGTGAATGCTGCGCGTCTCTCGTGACAGTGGACCCGCATTTGGAATCACAATATCCTCGCTTCCGTCATTCCAGCGGAAGGTGAGGCGGTATCTTGCACCCTCAGTAAATCCGGTTGTATTGAAAATCTCTATTCTGTTTCCACCAAGGAAGCGCACACGGATCGGTCTGTAGATGTACCGCATGATCCATGCTCCCGTTGACGGATGTCTGTCAGGATAAAAAAGTCCGTCAACACAGAAGTTCTTGTCGTGTTCCCATTCGCCGTGGTCGCCGCCGTATGTGTAATCCAGGCGTTTCCACGAAGCAGGTGAGGTGTCTGCTTTTTCCTTTTCCAGCACTGCGTGGTCGTTCATTTCCCAGACGCAGCCGCCCATGAGGTTGTCATACCGGTAGATCTCTTCCCAGTAAGCCTCCGCATTGCCTGGTCCGACGCCCATGGCGTGGGCGTATTCACAGAGAAAATACGGACGGTCATTGAGACGGGTCTGCTTTCTCCTTTTCTCACCAGCAGCATGTACCTTGTCTACCGGCGGATACATTTCACTTCCGACATCATAGGCCTGACGCCTGCTGTGGATACAGCTCTCATAGTGGACCGGCAGGTCGGAGTGCTTTTTCAGAAATGTGTATTCCGCATCCATACAGAAATCGCCGCCCGCTTCGTTGCCGAGGCTCCACATAATGATGGAGGGGTGATTCTTGTCCCGTTCATAGAGACGGGTGACGCGGTCCACATAGTGGGAGGCCCATCTCGGATCGTTGGAAATCGTGTTGTAGGTCGGCGGGAAGAGGTGGGCAAAGCTTCCGTGCGCCTCAAGATCATTTTCGTCAATGATGTAAATACCATATTCATCCGCAAGCTCCAGAAGCAGCGGGTCGGGCGGATAGTGGGAGGTTCGGATGGTGTCAAAGTTAAATGCCTTGCAGTTGCGGATGTCCTGCTCAATCTCATCCGGGGTCATGGTATAGCCGTTTGTGGCAGTGGTATCATGGTGGTTCACGCCGTGGAGCTTTACCGGGTGACCGTTTACAAGAAAGACATCCTTGTCGATGGTCACGGTCCGGAAGCCGATTTTTTCCCGGATACAGGATCCGGGAGTTTCAAGATACAGATTGTATAAGACCGGGTACTCGGCGTTCCATTCCTGTACGGAGAGGTTCTCAAAGGTAATGGAAGCTCTGCAGGAGATGGTCTGTGCTGTATCTTTGTGCGTCGTCATCCCCGATGGAATATTGTGCTGTTGTGGCTGCTCATTATTTTCAGAGGGTGTGAGATCTGATGTTCCTGCCTTTGCTCCGGTGGGTAACAGAGGCTTTAGCGGACCTTCCAGGGTCACTTCCACTTCTGTGTCCGCAAAGGTCTGTATGTCAACGGAGAGAGAATAACTGCTGCCGTGCTTCGCGGTTGTTACTTTGAAGTCCCAGAAATCGCAGGGATCGCTGACCCGGAGAAGTACATCCCGGAAAATACCGTTGTTGCGGAACATGTCCTGGTCCTCAAGGTAAGTGCCGTTGCACCAGCGGTGTACCACGACGAGGAGTTCATTCCTTCCCTTCTGAAGTTTTCCGGACAGATCGAATTCCGCCGTGTTGTGTGAGCCCTCCGAATAACCGATGAAGGTTCCGTTCAGATAGAGGTCCATGCAGGAGGCGACACCGAGAAAGGAAAGAATGTTATTTTTTCCCGTATCATCTATTGTGATCATCTTCCGGAATACACCGACGAAGTTGTACTGCTCTCCGGGATCCTTATAACGGAAGCCGATTCCCTGGTCTCCACCAATCCAGGAAAACACGCGCCCGACCTTATCCTCTTCAGGAATGACAGGGGGCTTGCAGGGAAACTGATACCGCACGTTTACGTAGAATGGTTGATCGTATCCGCGAAACTGCCAGCATGAGGGGACGTCGATCGTGTCAAACGCTGTATGGTCTGTGTCCAGGACATCCGGCAGATCCTTTGGGTCCGGATAAAAGCGGAAATCCCAGTCACCATTCAGGCAGATGACCTTCGGGGAGCTGTACCGCTTTTTCTTTGCCATGACAGCGTCTGCTGTGGCACGGTCCGGGTATGGGATAAAATAGCTTCTTCCCGGAAGTTTGTGCTTTTCAAACACAGAGAAATCGTGATAATTGGTCTTGTTCAGATGATATTTCATAGGAAATCTTCCTCCTGCATCAGATGGTACCGAGTGCATTGGGAGCAAAGCCTGCCGTGATCAGAGAGAACAGGTCTGGCGGCGGGTACTCCGGCGCGAATCAGTACAGCACCATCATAGCAAAAGTTTCGTTCTGAAACAATCTGCCGTGCGTGCCCCTGTTCGATCAGTATTGGAGTGGCGTGCAGGTGGTGAATGGTCATGGAGTGTATATGCAGCCGGACGGAGTGTGGTATAATTCTTTATTGCTGTTTTTGGGCGCAGAATATCGATTGTGAATTTATAAGGTTTGTGATTTCAACAAGGTGGAGAGGATGAGTAAATATCTGGTTATCGGCGCGGGCGGTACCGGCGGTGTGCTGGGAGCGTATCTCGCCAGAAAAGGGAAAAATGTGACACTGATTGCGCGGGGAAAGCATCTGGAGGCGATGCGGAAGA
>JAJGAH010000355.1 GCA_020844525.1 Eubacterium sp. | reverse complement strand
CTCCATCGAGAGCCGTGTTCCCTTCCTGGACCGTGAGGTATATAACCTTGCAAAGAACATTCCGCTTTCCGAGAAGGTAACCGATGACAACACGAAGGTCTGCTTCCGCGAAGCGGCCCACCGCTATCTCTCCGATGCACAGGCAAAGAAGAAGAAGCTCGGATTCCCTGTACCGATCCGCGTATGGCTCCGTCAGGACAAGTACTACAATATCGTAAAGAAGGAGTTCACCAGTCCGATTGCGGAGAAGTTCTTCCATACCGATGAGCTGGTAAAGATTCTGGACGCTCACAAGAAAGGTAAGGAAGACTATGCCCGTCACATCTGGGTTGTCTACATGTTCCTGCTCTGGTATAAGGAGTATTTCGTAGAGGGCGGATGCAGTGTGTCCATCGAGGACGAACTCGAGTATGAGCGCATCCGGAAGAACAACCGGAACGCAACAATGAACAATATGCAGGCCTGACAGACAGGAAATGGCGTGCCGCAAAAGCAGCACGCCATTTCTCAATCATAATTCATATCCACTTATTCAATTCTTTCCGTCATGCGCTCTGGTTTCCTTCCAGATCTCCGCAAGCGCCTGATTCCGGTACGTTCTGTCTTCCATCTCAACTACAGAAGACTGGTTTCCTCCGATTCCGGAAAGTTTTCTGTTTTTTCTGCCATGTATATGCTTTGTACTGCAGCTTCCACTACAGCTGCTGCCGCAGCCCTCGCATGAATCCGGATGCTGAAGCGTATAACGCAGCGCAAAACCAACAGCTATGAATATCAGCGCAAGAATAACCACTGTTGTAATCATAGGCACACCTCCAGTTCTTGTCAGTATCGCAATTTATGTCTGTGCCTAGAGTTTAATTTATCTAACATGAATTGTCAATGGCTAATTTTGTAAAATACGTCCATCAAGAATACTGCATGAAATGATTCTGTGATTTTTCAGCTGTTTTAATATGGAATTTTGTGATATATTATATCCTGTGTGATGCATTTCTGTGATTTTTATATGCGATCTCATAGCATATTTTGTGATCACCAATCCAATAAGTTAAAAAAATGCAGGAGGCAAGCCATGGAACGATTATCCAGGAAAATTGACCACGATCTGTTGCAGTGGAAAGCTGATCCGTATCATCTCCCGCTGATCGTAAAGGGAGCCAGACAAATTGGAAAGACAGAATCCATCCGCCATTTTGGCAAAGAGAACTATGAAAATTACATTGAAATCAACTTCATCACCAATCCTGCCTTCCGATCTATCTTTGCAAACGGATATAGTGCAGAAGCCGTCATCAAAAACATCTCCTTCCTGAACCCGACCATTCAATTCATTCCCGGCAAAACCCTGCTCTTCTTCGATGAGCTTCAGGCCTGTCCGGATTGTGCCACAAGTCTGAAATTTTTCCGAGAAGATGGTCAATTTGATGTCATCTGTTCAGGATCCCTCATGGGAATTAATTATAAAGAAATCGAGTCCAATAGTGTAGGCTCCAAAATGGATTACACCATGTTCTCTCTGGATTTTGAGGAATATCTTTGGGCTCTTGGCTATCAGGCAGGGCAAATTGAAGACCTTTACCAGCACATGCTGACGCTGGAACCGTTGCCAGATACTGTAATGAAAACAATGCTATCCCATTTTCAGGATTACATGATTACCGGAGGGATGCCAGCCATCGTATCGCGCTTTATGGCACAGAAAAATTTTTCAGGAATTCTGCAGATGCAGGAGCAGATCCTGACAGACTACAAAGAAGATATCACGAAATATGCCGGAGGACTGGACCAGGGGCGTATTCTGAATGTCTATAATCACATCCCTGTATTCCTGGGGCAGGAGAACAAGAAATTCCGCATTTCAAAAGTTGCCCGCGGCGCACGATCCAGAGAATATGTGGGGGTGAGTGAATGGCTCAGCAGTGCAGGCATTGTGAACATCTGCTATTGCATGCAATTACCTGAATTGCCATTAAAGGGAAACTATATTCCCAATGACTATAAACTTTATTTCGCCGACACTGGTCTCCTGATCGGATCTCTGGACGAAGAGGCACAGGCAGATCTTCGGGAAAATCGGAATTTCAACGCCTATAAGGAGGCTCTATATGAAAATGTGGTAGCAGAAGTTCTGGTAAAGCAAGGACTCCCACTCTTCTTTTATCGGAACACACAGTCAACGCTGGAGATCGATTTTATGGTTCGGGACATTCATTCTCTCGTACCTATAGAGGTTAAAGCTAATGACAATCCCACGCCATCCCTGAACAGACTGATCGGCTCGGACAAGTATCATGACATCCAATACGGGATAAAATTGTGCCGCAGGAATATCGGTTTCAACGGAAAATTCTATACCTTCCCGTATTTCCTGGCTTTCCTGCTGAAGAGATTTCTAAAAGAGCGCAAGAAATAAAAATATGCAACTCATCATTTGGAAAGCTCAAAGAGTACACGCGAAATTCCCGATCGAACCCGGTAATCGTCAGATAACCGGACTGGGAGAAAAGGGGAATCGGATCCGGGAATCCTTTCAGCTATCTTTCTCAGGAACTTGTTCTTTCTTCATTCTCCCCGTACATACATTATCTTAACATAGTCCTCTGTTTTATCTCTCATCAGCTCAAATCCATGAACCAGATCCGGCAGTGCGAAGCAATGTGTAATAAACTGTTCCGGATGAATAGTCCCATTGACAAGCCGCGTCAGGACATAATGCCAATCATCGACGGCATCAGCTGTATAACCGGAGTTCCAGGTGCCCCGTACAGTCAGCTCGTGTCTCAGGATTTTCCAGTAGGTATCTTTTGACAGAGACACATCACCATAGGGATTACCGACCATCATCAGCCTGCCTGCCGGTGCCGCATGATTGATGCCAAATTCCACGACTTCATTCTTGCCGATACAGTCAAAAAAGACATCGAGTCCGTTACCATTGGTCTCTGCGTCGATCCAGTGATCCGGATTTTCTTTCCTTGTATCACAGAAACAGGTGACGCCAAGCCCGTACGCTCGCCTCTTCTGGGCCTCCTTATTTCCAAAAACATAAACATTTTCATAACCGGCTTCCCGCAGAAACATCGTGAGCAGAAGTCCGATGGTGCCCAGCCCGAAGACACCTATCCGCATGTCTTGTTTTCTCTCTGCAGCTATCATTCCTGCATCCGACCATCTTTCTGCCCCATTCTCAGTGCCCAGCCCTATTCCCCGCATGGCATGAACGGCAACAGCCATCGGCTCCATCATCGCCGCCTTTATAAAGCTGACTTCAGCCGGTAGGACAATCAGATTCCATACCGGAACGACACAGTATTCCGCAAA
>JAJGAH010000354.1 GCA_020844525.1 Eubacterium sp. | reverse complement strand
GCATTAAAAACCCTGGTTGGAACATTGTTGATCAAAATCAGTGTTTTCACCCCGCCGGACAACTCCCGCGGTGATATGCCCCCAAGCACCGGACTGTCAATCACATGCGGACCGATCACTTTGGAATGGTCAATGTCCCGGATCATCTCTATGGAAAGCGGATCCATTATCCATGAATTCTGAAGCTTATTCTTGAAATAGGTCGCCGGGTCAAAAACAGCCTCCGGCATATCCCCATAATAAATATGGAGCATAACTTTCACCTCCAAAATCGTCTGCTAACATCATATCATATGCCAATACACAGCAGGACGTAGAAATATTGAAAAAGTTCAGCTAAACTGCGAAAGGTTTTGCCTGTCCAGTTCGTATTATAAGTGAAGGCCTTCAATTTCTGCATTTCAATTCAAAAAAATGGCTCCACATCACGTGGAACCATTTTCACTCTCACGAGTCTTTGTTCTCTATTGATTTAACAAGCGCAGCCAGCATCTTTGCCGTCTCCGGATCCTGCAGTGCCTTGAGGATCGCCGGATCGATGCCTGCCGGAATCTGTGTCTTTTCTTTCTTCTTCGCTGATCTGCCTTTCCCGGAATAGAACTGCTGCTCAAAACGCTCGGCATTGGTCTTCCGGTCTTCATCCAGAATGTGCGAGTAGACATCTTCCACCATCTTCGCCTGGGCGTGTCCGGAATCTCCCTGGACAGACTTGATGTCGCCGCCGCTAAGTTTCAACTTATAGGTAATGCTGGCATGTCTCATACTGTGGAATACCACAGGCGGGAGATCATTGTCCTTGATCAGTCTGTTCAACTGCTCCCGGATTTTGTTTGACTCAACAGGCGTCCCGTAGTCTGACGCAAATACCAGATTGTAATCCTGATAATCAGACCCGAGAATCCCCTTGGCTTCTTCCTGTCTCGCCTTCCAGTCCCGCAGCATTCCCGCCACCGTTTTGGGAATGTAAATCTTTCTCACACTGCTTTCTGTCTTGGGTGTTTTGAGGATCAGCACCGTCTTGCATTTCGGCTTCGCATTTGGGAACTGAAGAATCACATCCCTGTCCTCCAGGTCTGCAAGCGCTTTCAGGGAAACCCGCTGGAGTTCCTTGTTAATATAGACGAATTCTTCACTCTTCGCTTCCGCATCCTCTGAAATATCCACACAGTCCCAGGTCAGTCCAAGCATTTCGCCCATTCTGAGCGAGCACGCGAAAGACAGGTTCAGTGCCAGTTTCAGGATATCGCTTTGGCAGAGGTTGATAGCCTTAAACAGCGTATCTGTATCCCAAATGTCCCTCTTCTTCGGTCTGACTCTGGGAAGGGTTGCCTGCCGTGCCGGGTTCTTCTCCATCAGTCCCCATTTCACTGCCTGATTGAAGCAGCTTCTCAGAATCTGGTGGATTCTGTGTACCGTTGACGGTGTTACATATTCATTTCTGCGTCTCCCGGTCATCGGGTTCTTAACTGCTTTGACCTTCAGCAGCTCACGATAATAATGCTCGAGAACAAATACAGTGATCTCTTCCAGTTTCATATCCCCGATCGTGGGGAGAATGTAATTATTGATTATGCTGACATGTGACTCGTAGCTGGAAAAAGTCCATGCTTCTTTGCCGTATGTATTGATATACTCTTTCATCAGTTCCCGCACAGTTTTGCAGACAGGCGGCACAAAAACGCCTTTTTCCGTCAGACCTTCTACTTCAAAGCGCCGATGTTCTGCAGCTTCTTTTGATTTGTATGTTTCCCACTTCTGTTTCCTGTTTCCTTTCTTATCCTCTGTGTAATAAACCACATAGTATTTATCTTTTCTGTGCACGATCGTCGCCATGGCGTCCTCCTTTCTTTTCCAGCCATTCCTCAAAGCTTTTTCTTTCGATTAATGTCCGCTTTCTGTTAAACGTATAAAAAACAAATTCTTTTCTGTGCATCCATGTCTTTATGGTAGATGGCTTCATGTGCGCCAGCTCTGCTGCTTCATATACGCTCAGATAATCCGGATTTCTGCTTTGTGCGGCATCAGTCTTTTCTCTCTCTGCTCGTTTCTTCTCTTCCTCTGCAGCCTTCGTCTCCTTGACCTTGTTTACGTAGTGCCAGTGTTTTCCCTTATACCGTTTCGTCCGGTCCTCCGGCTTCCGGTATCTTTTCTGTGAACGGTACCACTTGTCGAAGCTCTCTCTCGTGACCCGCCGACGGCCCTGCAGCCATACCACTTTCAGAACACCGGACTGCTTTTTACTTTTCAGTATGCTGTAGACTATGTTGCGCGGTATATCGAGGATCTCCGCCATCTCCGGCATGGACATTGTACTGTCCATCAGTTCCTGCTCTCTCGCCCGGTCTTCTCCGGTCCGGTAACGGCTCTGATTCCTATACCACTCCTCGAATGCATCCTTCGGAAACCATTTCTGGTGATCAATAATCTGATATTCCAGTCCTTCTTTCTTCAGGACTTCATAGATGTATTTTTCCTGGATGCCAAGGAGATCCGCAAGTTCAAGTGCCGTGTATGCCTTTGCCCGCAGCTCCCCTCCCGGCTCTTCTCCGGTGCGCTTCCTGTAAGTCGTCTGGTTGGCGTACCATTTTTCAAAGCTTTCCCGGTCGATCCGCATCTGGCCGTAAAGCTCCGTCACCTTGAACCCGCCCTTATGGACAAGCCAGTAGGAATCCGTTTTTTTGATTCCCAGCAGCTCAGCCATATCGCGGATCGTCATCGTAGTTGCCTTGGTTTTTGAGCGGTCCGCCTTCCCATAGAGCGGACCGTCCATTACCTCCGTGTTCTTTTCCCTTAAATCATTCTCATCTTTCATTGCTTTCACCCGCCGGCCGGCGGACAGATTTTACATCTGATTATCCAGCCAGTTGTCAAAACTCCTCCTGGAGATACGGTATTTCCTTCCGCCGATATTGATCCAGGAAAACTGTCTCGTTTTCAGAAGGCTGTATACGGTAGGCCTGCTGATCTTAAGGATCCTGCAGAGATCCTGCACCGTATAGCAGTCGCTGTTTCCTCTGTCCGTGCCGGCTGTTTCCTTTTTCTCTGTTTCAAGTGTCTGTTCTTCTCTTATCTCTTCGTCCATCAGTATCTCCTTCTGCCGGTATCCGGCGATTCTTCAGCCATCTCATCATCCCCTTTCTGTTCCGGATTTTGAGATGAACATAAATCAGGTTTGCAGATTCGTAAATGATATGGATTTTCAGTCCATATTTCCGCTGTTTTTTCTGATCAGGTAGGTGTAGCCTGACTTTCCGCCGCAGAAATCACAGGTGCATTCCGGTTTCTGCTTTCTGTTCAGCCTTCGGATATGAAATGCACGGGACTGATAAAATC
>JAJGAH010000353.1 GCA_020844525.1 Eubacterium sp. | reverse complement strand
GAGTACCGGCGGTTCTTCATGCCGGTCATCGCATCCATGTATACCTTGCCTTCCATGTCCCTGCTTCTCCGCATCGCACGGGCCGCCTGCCAGGACCGGTATCCGGTGATCAAAGCGAGTCCCGCAAGAAAAACAACGATGGCTGCCTCCAGATGTTTCATGACAGCCAGCAGATTCTCCGCATAAGCCTCCGCCATGGACACTGTCTTGTCGCAGAGTGTATAGTACGTCTCGCTGGCATCCAGCACAGACACCTTCTCCGCCTCTGTCGGATCAGAACGCAGCAGAGTGATCTCCTTCTTTAATTTCATCCACTGGCCCTGCTGTGCAGAAAGCTTCTCCTGAAAATCAGAGTCCGGCAGTGCAATCAGATTGTACTGTTCCCCTCCATGCTGGAGCTCATCGAGAATATCATCCAGATATTCAATCAGATCATCTGATTCCCGTCCCTGCAGTTCCAGCTTCACAACCCGCTGCGTACATCCTCTTACGATGCCGGAATAATTGATCACCCTTGATGTCCCGCTGATCTTCCCGAAAACATAGAAGGTGACAATCAGCAGACAGATCAGTACAGACAGAAGGATCCCCTGCACGATCTGTTCTATATATGAATGTCTTATTACATTTCTGCCCATCTTTCGCTACCCGTTTACTACTCTCTGCTGAGGATATTTATTCTCTGATGCTGATTCACTTCATCTGCTGCTGGCACAATTCTTTCACTGATGATTTATTTGTATCATACCGCGTTCTCTGATGCTTCACAATCCTTAGAAGCAAGAAGGACATGGTATACACACAGAAATCACATATTTGCCATCCGGCAGATTCCCTCTGCCTCCTTTTCTCATAACACATCACTCTGGCCAGTCATATGAACGGCTGCATTTACCCTGGCCAGTTATATGCACTGCTGCATTCTCTCTGGTCAGCTATATTATAATGCCTCCCTCTTCCATGAGAGCCAATAATCTTGTTTGAGAATTATACTAGAAATTCATACACACTAACCAAACGTCATCCTTTTTTCACGTATTGTTCACGATTCGCCCTTCAATCCCGCTTATGATGATAATAATAATTTTTATCATATTTTAAATTTTATTACATTTTATGAGGAACAGATTATGCACTACCAGACGACAGAAAAAATTTTTCCTGCCCTGGGCACCTTGAACTCGATTGTGCTTCGCGGACAGGCCGAAGAGATAGAGGCTTCCTCTGCCCTGCTGAAAAAGATCCAGGACAAAGTCACGCGCCTTGACGATATGCTTTCCCTTTACAAACCGGATTCCGAAATCTCACAGCTGAATCATGCCGCCGGGATGCACGCCTGTGCGGTCAGTGCAGACACCTTCCGCATCTTTCAGGATGCTGTCGCATATTCTGAGCTGACCGATAGGGCCTTCGACATCACAGCCGTAAGTCTCAGCCTGCTCTGGAAGGAAAATCTCTCCAGGCAGAAAATTCCCGGCCGCCTCGAGGTCTGTTCCGCCCTGCGCCATACGAATTACCAGAATGTTCTTCTGATCGGGGACATAGATGCCGGCAGCTTCCGTATCTTCCTGAAAAAGAAGGGAATGATCGCCGATCTCGGCGGAATCGCCAAAGGGTACGCTGCCGGCCTGGCTGTGGAAATGATACGCAACGCCGGAATCCCCGATGCGCTGATCAATTTTGGTGGGACGATTTTTGCTATTGGAGCCGAAAAGGAAATCGGCATTCAGAACCCGTTTTTTCACAGAACTGCAGGAGAACAGATCATCGGGAAACTGCGCATCCGGAACCAAGCCGTGGTGACCAGCAGCGCCGGAGAGCAGCACTGGGTCATTGACGGAAAAACATATCACCACATCATCGATCCGGGAACAGGCTATCCCTCCGCCTCTGACCTCTGCTCTGTCACGCTGGTCGGGACCAATGCCACGGAACTGGACGCACTCGCCACCGGATGCATGGTACTGGGTATCCAGAAGTCCCTGCCGATTCTGCAGGGAAGAGGTGTGGAGGCTGTTTTTATACGGACGGACGGAGCGGTTCTTTATACCCCGGGACTTCGGACTGTTTTCCGTACAGAACCCCCGGCTATGAGGCAGCATATTTCGCGATATAGTCCCCGGCAATAAACCGGAGGCAATATACTCCGCTATAGCATCCTCAGCAATAAACCGGAGACAATATTCCGCTATAGCATCCTCAGCAATAAACCGGAGACAATATATTCCGCTATAGCGTCCTCAGTAATAAACCGGAGACAAATTAATTCCTGTACAAGTTACAACGATAAGCATCCCCACTTTAGAAATGGAGTACCTATATGAGTGAAACCAGAAAATCTGCCAGAACAACCAGAAAAAAATCCCCTGTCACCCAATACATCCGCCACGGCGTACAGCTTCTCGCTTTTTTCCTGTTCCCAGGGCTGTTCATCTCTGTCTTTACCGCTCTGGGAGATATTGTAAAAGCAGCCGTTTCCGGAACATTTTCTCTGCAGGCGCAGAGCAGCCAGATCCTGCTGCTGATCGCAATCTTCCCGATCACCGTCATCTGGGGCCGCTTCTTCTGCGGTTATCTCTGCTCCTTCGGAGCGATGGGAGATCTGCTTCACTTCCTGGCAGTCAGGCTGCACATTCCGCAGATTAAGGTGCCTGAGGGAGTGGAAAAAGTTCTCTCCAAAATCAAATACGTGATATTCGTACTGATCCTCCTGTTCAGCTGGATCCTGGGCATGAAAATTGCGGATTCCTTAAACCCCTGGTCTGCCTTCGGTATGCTCACAGCGCTGAATTTCCAGATGATTCTGTCCACAGGCACTGCAAGCATTCAGAACTTCTTTGAATCTTGGAACAGGTCCGTCTTTGTGATAGAATGAGGCGGATGCTTTCGATATAATCATTGATCAGGATCCTTTCGATGTAATCATTGATCAGGATGCTTTCAATGTAATCATTAATTATCCTGTTATCAGTGATGGTAAAGCAGATATTTCCGCAGTTTTGTCTTTGGAGAGGATGGAGAATGAAAACAAAGACCCTGTCTATTATTGACTATGTGCTGACATTTTTTCTTGCTTTGGCATTTACAGCCGCTCCCTATTACATGAATGACGGTGATTGCAGGATCACAGGTGGCTTTTTCCTGTCCGCGCTTGCGACTTATGTCATTTTCCTGGCCGCAGCTTATATCCTGAGAAGCTATCTGCGCAAATACGACTGGGACAAAAAAAGCACATGCAGGGTGCTGACATCCTTTGAGCAGATCTTATCACGGCCGAAGGCCACATTAATCATTGCGCTGATCATCTGTGCAGTCTGGATCATTCCCCTCTGC
>JAJGAH010000352.1 GCA_020844525.1 Eubacterium sp. | reverse complement strand
CAGATGGAAAGATTCAGGATACAGATACCTATGAGGTCTCTCTTGTGGATATGGATACCTCGGGAAATACAAAGTACCGTCTGATCAACCGCATGCTGGAGGCACGGGATCACGGTGACCGGAAAGGCCTGGAGGAGACAGAAAAAACGTATCTGAAGCAGGAATATTTTGTCAGTCATTTTCTAAGAATGGCTGATTAAGGAGATAGTGCAATTCATGAGTGAAAGACAACTTATCGTAGGTATAGATCTCAACCGCAGCCAGCCGCAGATCTGTTACTATGAGCGCGAAAAGGAAAATACAGTTACAGCTCCGATGAAGGTTGGAAATGACGCCGCATCCTTCCGGGAGATCTTTGATGGAATTGAAGAACTGGACCGGCGGGATCCGGAGGGGGAAGCTGACAATACGCGGCGCAGCGAACTGGAACGCATGGCCGGGGAAACCATGAAAAGGGCACTGTATACCCTCGGGCTTGATGATCCGGCAGGCCAGATCGCAGGAATTACGATCACGGTTCCTGTACTGACAAGATCTGTGGTACATCTTGTGCAGTCTATCTATCATCAGCTGGGGCTTTCGGGAAACAGGGCTTTTCTGCAGGATTATAAGGAAAGCTGTTACTATCACACCATTTATCAGGACAGAGACCTCTGGACGCGTAACGTTGGCTTTTTTATTTTCGAAGGGCAGGACGTCACATTTCTGGCCATGAACAAGAATACGCAGACCAGGCCGGTGACATTTACGATGCAGGAGGGGATTACAGTCACGCTGAAGCAGGACCGCGATTCCTGGGATGAGCAGTTTTACAATATGATCAATGCATCGCTGCGCCAGAACGTATTTTCATGCATATTTCTGATGGGCAGCACCTTTGAGCGTTCCTGGGCAGGACGGTCCATCGCCCTGCTTTGCAGAGCGGGCAGGAAGGTGTTTGTTGTGGACAATCTCTATGCGCGTGGCGCCTGCTATGCGGCAAGAGAGCGCGTTGTCCAGCGGAAGTTCCCGGACTGTCTCTATCTGGGTGAGGATGTGGTCCGCAATAATATCGGAATGAAGATGACGATTCAGGGAAAAGAAACCTATTACCCTCTGATTACGGCAGGCGTAAACTGGTACGAAGCCGACACCTCCTGCGAGTGCATACTGATTGGAAAAGAGCACGCACTTCATTTTCTGCTCAGCAGAATGGATGAAAGCAGACAGAGTGTCTCCGTGATGCAGCTTCCGGAGATGGATGAACGTCCGGAGGGAACCAGCCGTCTTCGGATCCACCTGTTCTATGAATCGGCGAAAAGATGTGTCATTGAAGTGGATGACCTTGGCTTCGGGGAATTGTATCCGTCCTCCGGCAAGGTATGGCGAGAGATTCTGGAGGGGTGACAGGGATGAGCATTGCAGTTTTATGTCAGATCAAAAGAACAGATCATCCGTTTTATATCCGGGATATTGATCTGAATATTTATTCCATAGAAGAACTGTGCTGGTTTCTGAACCATAATCTGGCATTGGCCGGAGATGCTTTTTTTGACGATTCGCTTCAGGGATGGGTCGGGGAAGAACTGAAGGACCAGCATCTGGTTCGGACAATGGAAAATATCCGCAGAGAAGGGGACCGGATCACAGATAAAATGGTCCACGCGATCAATGCGGAAACCGGCTGGATCTATGTACAGGACCGCGAGGCATTTGAGAAGGCTATGGAAGCCAACCATCATCTTCCGGCACCGGAAAGATTGCGCAGACGTGCAGACGCACTGGTTGGCTACCGGAAGTACGCAAGGGCGATTGAAGATTACCGGAAGATTCTGTCGCTGGATGACCTGGAAGGGCTTGGCGCACAGTTTATCGGTACCGTGTACAACAATATGGGCGTCACATATGCCAGGCTGTTTCAGATGGATGAGGCTGTAGAATGCCTGAAAAAAGCCAGCGAAAATCTGCATGCAGATCAGACAGAGCAGAACTGTCTGTGTGCGGCATATCTCTCTGGCGGAGAGAAGTCCTTTGAGAATCTGGCGGATGAACTGAAGACGGATCCGGAGCGAAGAAACCGTCTGCTGGAAGAGATGAAAAACAGTAAGGCGCCTGACCCGGAAGGAGATATAGACAGCCTCCTTGGTGAATGGGTACAGGATTATCACAGGGAAACCGGCCTGTAAGCTGTGCAGTCATCTCGCAATGCAAAATACTGCATCCTGCAGCTGCTTCAGCGGCTCTTAAAAAATGTGATAGCCATTGACGTAAAGAAAATCTTGACAACCAGGGAAAAATATGGTCTAATAAATCCAACAATTTAAGACAGCATCAATTTAAACCGATGAAGTGGAAATAAAGCAGAAGGGGCACTCACAGAGAGTCCGGGCAGGTGCGAGCCGGGCAGAACGCTGATCTGTAAATGGACCACTGAGGGCAGGGTGAAAGAGCGGATTTGCCGGAGTAGCTTCTGACGCAGGGCATGCGTTATATGCCGGGGATATGATAGTATCTCATGAGTGTGTGGTAACACAAATGCAAGGTGGCACCACGGGAATCTGAACAATAACAGTGCATTCCCGCCCTTGACAGAAGCAGAAATCTTCTGTCAGGGGCTTTTTTTATACCTGTAAACAGACCCGTCGGGACTCAGAATGGTTTTTCGGGTGGAGGATCAGATATGAAACAGACATCATTGGATGAAGTGAAGCGGATTGCAGGATCAGGTGACTACAGGAGAATTCCTGTTGTCAGGGAAATTCTTTCGGACATCCGGACACCGGTGGAAACTCTGCGGGCGCTGCAGAATGTCAGCAGCCACTGCTTTCTCCTGGAAAGTGTGGAGGACAGCAGGCAGTGGGGAAGATACACCTTTCTGGGGTTTGATCCCACGATGGAAATCTCCTGCAAGGACCATGTTCTCACAGTGAATGCAGGGGGCAGAATTCATATGAAGACAGAGCACCCGGGCATGTACATCAAACAGATCATTCATGAGAACCGCTCACCGCGGATCAAAGACCTTCCGACTCTGACCGGAGGGCTGGTTGGATATTTTTCCTATGATTATATCCAGTATGGAGAGCCGGATCTGAAGCTGGACGCTCCCGATGAGGAAAAGTTCGATGATGTCAACCTGATGCTCTTTGACAAGCTGATATGCTATGACAATTTTCATCAGAAGATTATTCTGATTGCCAATGTACATACGGAAAATCTGGAAACCGACTATAATAAGGCGGTTCTGCAGCTGGATGAGATGGAGAATATCATTCGAAAGGGCAGGCCAAAGCAGGTGCCGGCAGGACATCTTCTGGAACCGCTTCGGCCAAAGCTCTCCCAGGAGGAGTACGCCGAAAAGGTTGAGGAAATCA
>JAJGAH010000351.1 GCA_020844525.1 Eubacterium sp. | reverse complement strand
TGAGGGTTTGTTTGCTATGCCCTCTACACGGTTTCTAACCGCCCGCCTCTTTTTTCAAACTTATTCCTCCACATGTAATTAATGCAAAGATCAGAAGGTAACTTATTAAGAAATTGTCTTGAAATTCGAACATTTGCAGACATCCCTAAAGAACCGTAGTACTTTTTATCTTGTATTCTGTCGGATATGTCTGATAAACAGGAAAGGGACTGTCACACCGGATCCAGCCTTCTATGGCCCAATCTGCCAATGGTGTAACAGTCCCTCTATTTTATTACCGGATGATTGCTCTGGCTTTCAGAACACCATCAGTGGCCTCGATCTTGGTCATTACCTGCTCATTGACCGGTGCTTCCAGATCAATCACAGTGTAGGCAAAATCCCCACGGCTCTTATTCGCCATGTTTGCGATGTTGAATCCCTCATCAGAGAGGATACGCGTAAATCTGCGGATCATGTCCTTTACATTCTTGTGACAGATGCACAGACGCGCGGCATCCCGAAGAATTCCATTGTCCATGTTCGGATAGTTAACGGAGTGGCTGATGTTGCCATTCTCCAGGAAATCACGGATTTCCTTCACAGCCATCTCGGCACAGTTGTCCTCAGCCTCCTCTGTTGATGCTCCCAGATGTGGTGTGATGATGGTGTTCGGTGCCTTGATGATCTTCTCATTGGCAAAATCTGTCATGTACTTCTTTACCCTGCCGCTCTGCAGCGCCTCGATCATGGCATCTTCATCCACCAGCACATCTCTCGCATAGTTCATGACAACCACACCCGGCTTCATCATGGCAATCGCCTCGCGGCTGATCATGCCCCTTGTGCTGTCCGTAGCCGGAACGTGAATGGTGATAAAATCGCAATCCTTGTAGATCTCATTGACATCCTGAATATGACGGATTGTTCTGGAAAGATTCCACGCAGCATCTACAGACAGGAAGGGGTCATAGCCGTAAACCTCCATGCCCAGATGTGTAGCGGCATTTGCAACCAGCTGTCCGATGGCGCCAAGACCTATGATACCGAGCTTCTTGCCGCTGATCTCTGTGCCCGCAAACTGCTTCTTTGCCTTTTCCGCATCCTTACCGATATTGGCATCATCATGATTTGCCTTTACCCACTCGATGCCTCCGATGATATCTCTGGATGCCAGCAGCATGGATGCAATGACCAGCTCCTTGACTGCATTTGCATTTGCTCCCGGTGTATTGAAGACGACAATGCCCTGCTCTGCGCATTTCTCCAGCGGAATATTGTTCACACCGGCACCAGCGCGGGCGATGGCAAGGAGCTTGCTGCCAAACGTCATATCATGCATCTTTGCGCTTCGTACAAGGACCGCATCCGCTTCCTCAAAGCGATCGGTTTCCTTATACTGCTCGCTGAACCGCTGAAGACCAACCCTGGAAATATTATTCAAGCAATGATACTGATACATTATCTCAGATTCTCCTTTTCAAATTCGCCCATGAATTTAACAAGAGCTTCTACACCGGCATATGGCATTGCATTGTAAATGGAAGCGCGCATGCCACCGACCGTGCGATGTCCCTTCAGATTCTCCAGACCTGCTTCCTTTGCCTCTGCGACAAACTTTGCGTCCATATCCTTGTCGCCGGTCACAAAGGGAACATTCATCAGGGAACGGTCTTCCTTTCTGACGGTACCCCTGAACAGCTTTGACTGATCCAGATAATCATAGAGAAGCTTTGCCTTCTTCTCATTCCGCTCGTTCATAGCTTCCAGACCGCCATTCTTCTTCAGCCACTTGAATACCTTGCCGCAGATATAAATGCACCAGCAGTTCGGTGTATTGTACAGGGAGTTCTTGTCTGCCTGTGTCTTGTACTTCATCATGGTTGGTGTGCCCGGCAGACAGTTATCTGTGATCAGATCATCACGTACAACTGCAATGACCATACCGGCAGGGCCGACATTCTTCTGTACACCGCCATAGAACAGACCATATTTCTCCACATCAATCGGACGGGAAAGGAAATTGGAGGAAACATCCGCTACAAGGAGCTTGCCCTTTGTATTCGGAAGCTTCTTGTACTCTGTTCCGTAAATGGTGTTGTTCTCACAGATGTATACGTAATCCGCATCCTCATCAATCGGAAGATCGGAGCAATCCGGAATATATGTGAAGTTCTTGTCTGCAGAGGAGGCGATCACATTTACTTTTCCATAGATCTGTGCCTCCTGCCATGCCTTCTTCGCCCAGTTTCCGGTAATGATATAGTCTGCCACACGGTTGCGCATAAGGTTCATGGGCACCTGGGCAAACTGAAGGCTTCCGCCTCCCTGCAAAAACAGAATTTTATAATTATCCGGAACTCCGACAAGCTCACGGAAATCCTGCTCGGCTTCATTGATAATATCGTCGAACATTTTAGATCGATGACTCATCTCCATAACTGACATGCCACAGCCACGGTAATCCATCATCTCTTCCTGTGCTTCCTTCAGAACCTCCTCCGGAAGGACAGCCGGTCCGGCCGAAAAATTATAAACTCTGCTCATCACTTTTTCCTCCTGTGATCTTTCTTCTCTGTGCACAGCGGACAAAGGGCGGATGCCTGCGCTTCTGCTCCCGCACCGCGGATACACACTTCACCATGATAAACTCTTGACAAATGGTTGTCAATCGGAGAATACCGAAAAGAAACCTCCTGCATGCGTCCTTACGTATACGTTATATACATATGCCAGGCTGCTTTTGCGCAGCCTGGCAGGAAATTACAGGGCCTCATGTCCTGGTTTATCATATATTCCGGCAATTACTTATGCCAGTTTTCCATATCCTTCTGATCATAAATCTCATCGTTTGGCTTGCCTGCCGGAATCATCGGTGAAACCTTATCATCCGGATCAATGATACAGTCAAGCACAACCGGTTTCTGGTCGGCAATCGCCTTCTGCAGTGCCGGTCCGAATTCCTCTGTTTTCGTAATCCGTACGCCTTCCGCACCCAGCGCTTCTGCAACCTTTACAAAATCTACCTTGTCATTGAGTACGGTACTGGAGTACCTCTGCCCGTAGAACAGGTTCTGCCACTGGCGCACCATACCCAGCACATGATTGTTGATCACGACCTCAATCACCGGTATGTTACTTCTGACCGCGGTTGCCAGCTCATTCATATTCATGCGGAAGCAGCCGTCTCCGGCAATATTGATCACGGTCTTATCCGGTCTGCCACACTTCGCACCGATTGCGGCACCAAGACCGTATCCCATGGTTCCAAGGCCTCCGGAGGTGAGGAAGGTCCTCGGCTCCGTGAACTTATAATACTGGGCCGCCCACATCTGATGCTGACCGACATCTGTGCAGATGATGGCCTTCCCCTCTGTGATTTCA
>JAJGAH010000350.1 GCA_020844525.1 Eubacterium sp. | reverse complement strand
GTAAACCGTGGAAGCGAGGACGGCGTCGAGGTGGACATGAATGTTCTCTGCGACGGCGGTCTGGCAGGCATTGTAACTGAGGTTGGAACGAACTGGGCCAAGGTGCGCTCTCTGATTGATGATGGCAATAACGTGAGCGCCATGCTTCTGGATTCTTCTGAAAACTGTATTGTAACCGGAAGTCTTTCTCTGATGGATTCCGGCAAGCTTGCGCTCAGTGAGCTGAGTGCGGATGCAACGGTTTCAACGGGAGAGAGAGTCGTCACCTCCAATATCAGTGACAAGTACCTCCCGGGAATTCTGATCGGCTACGTAGATTCTGTTCAGGATGACTCAAATCTTCTGACAAAGACCGGTTACGTGATTCCTGCAGTGGATTTTTCATCTGTGAACCATGTACTGATTATCAAACAGCTTAAGGAGACCGCTGATTCATGAAGAAAAATATCTCTATTTTTCTGATTATCCTTGTGACGTTTCTGGTACAAACATCCTTCAACCTGATCTTTCCCTCTGTCCTTGCAGTTCCGAACCTGGTATTGATCCTCACATGCTGCAATGGCTATATGCGTGGAAAGAAGTCTGGAATGTGGACAGGCCTTCTTTCAGGACTGATGCTTGATCTTTTTTATGGGAGAATCCTTGGTCTGACCGCTCTGGCACTCCTGTATATCGGATATTTTAACGGCTTTCTTTTCAAGGTCTTTTTTGACGATGACATCCGTGTCCCGCTCGTTGCAGTTGGGATCAGCGACCTGGCGTATGGTGTGTTCAGCTATCTGGTCCGGTGCCTGTCCGGAGCAAAGCTTTCATTTGGAAGCGGGCTTCTTTACACGATCCTCCCGGAGACATTTTGTACGGTATTGTGCACGATTCCGTTATATTTTTTATATCACTGGCTGAACAAGAAAATCACTGCAAATGAATTGGAGGAAGAGCAATCACCTTGGTTAAGAAGATAAAGGCGGCAATCATTCATTTTTTCAGCAAGAGAGGCCTGATTCTGATTCTGCTGTTTGCAGCTCTTTCTGCCGTTCTGGTCCTGCGTCTTTTCCAGCTGCAGGTCGTGAATGGAAAAAAATATGCTGACAGCTTCACGGTCATGACCACTGCAACCCGCACCCTGAAAAGCACCAGGGGTAATATCTATGATGTTAACGGAAAGCTTCTTGCAGGCAACAAGCTGGCCAACAATATAACCATCGAGGACAACGGTACATATAGCAGTACCAGAGAAAAGAATCTGGCCCTGAACGGGGTGATCTACCGTCTGACAAAAATGATCCGCAAAAACGGCGACACGCCTTCTCATGATTTCCATATCATTATCGGACAGGACGGGAACTACAGCTTTGATACAGACGATACAACAACCATTCAGCGGTTCCGTGCGGATATCTATGGCTATCAGACCACAGACGAGCTGAAGAAGGGGGAAGTGGATGCTTCACCTGATCAGATCATTTCAGAGCTGAGCAGCTCTGATTATTATGGTCTGACTGATGAGGATGAACCCTACACTGCCGATGAGCTGGCTGCAAATGGTCTTCCAGAGGAGCTCACCAAACAGGAGGCACTGGATATCATCGTGGTCAGATACCAGCTCAGCCTGGTCAGCTACCAGCGATATGTAGCTGTTACCGTGGCGACAAATGTATCTGACAATACTGTGGCAGCTGTCAAGGAGAACTCTGACAGTCTTCAGGGCGTGCAGATCGCTGAGGATTATATCCGCGTATACAATGGCGGTGAATCCATGTCCCCGATTCTTGGTTATACGGGCAAAATTTCCACCGATGAGCTCAAGGAATACGGGAACGGCGATGATCGTTACAACAGCAATTCCATCGTCGGAAAAGCCGGCATTGAAAAAGCTATGGAAAGTACGCTTCAGGGAACAGATGGTTCTGAGGAGATCACCATTAATAACCTTGGAAAGGTAGTATCAGAAAATACAGATTCCCTGGTACAGCCTTCCAAGGGCAATGATGTATATCTGACCATTGACAGCGAGCTGCAGAAGGCGGCATATCAGATTCTGGAGGAACGTATCGCCGGTATTATTCTCATCAATCTGACAGACGCAAAATCTGTTGATGCATCCAAGCTGGCAGACAATGATACGATTTCAATTGCCAGCTACGACTGCTATAATGCACTGATTGAAAATAATATTATTGATATTGACAGTTTTTCTGATTCAGACGCTTCAGAAAGTGAGAAAAAAGCACAGTCCCTGATGGAATCAAAGCAGACATCCATTCTGAACTGGATCACGGATCAGCTGGGCCGTGATGACGCCACAAAGTATTCTGAACTTTCTGATGAACAGAAGGCCTTCTTTGACTATGTGATTTCAGATTTCCTCACAACAGAGTATGGCATTCTGGACACTTCCGCTATGGATACGGATGACGAGACCTATCAGGCATACTTTACCGATGGTTCAATCAGCCCGCGGGCGTTTCTGACATATGCAGCCAACAACAACTGGATTGCTGTGTCCAAGCTCAGTGATAAGGATTCCTCCTATCTGACATCCGATGAGATTTATCAGGCAGTTGCAGACTTTATTACCAGCCATATCACGGATGAAAAGGCTTTCCACCAGCTGCTGTACAAGTACATGCTGCAGGATGATGAAATGGATCCGAAACTGATTATGCAGATCATGTATGACCAGGGTATCCTGTCGACAAGTGATTCTGATTATACTTCGTTCGAAAGCGGGTCAATGAGCGCCTACCAGCTGCTGTACAACAAAATTTATAATCTTGAGATCACACCTTCAATGCTGGCCCTGGATCCCTGCTCAGGTTCTATTGTCATCACCGATCCGGATACCGGGCAGGTACGTGCCTGCGTATCTTATCCGGGCTATGACAGCAATAAGCTTGCCAATGATATGGACACCAGTTACTACAACAAGCTGAACACGGACCTGTCCACGCCTTTTTACAATAAGGCAACACAGCAGCTCACAGCTCCGGGATCGACCTTCAAGCCTGTGATGGCCGCTGCCGGCCTGACGGAGGGCGTCATTGATGATTCTACTATGATCGACTGTACCGGCGTATTCGGCAAGGACATTTCCTTCCTGTCTGATTCGGACCGGGTTGCCTGCTGGAATACAAATGGTCATGGCTATCTGAATGTTGTGAGTGGAATCACGAATTCCTGTAACGTATTCTTCTGCACAGTCGGTTTCGATCTGGGTCTTGACAGTAACGGAGATTACGATCAGGACCAGGCGCTGGCAACAGAGCAGAAATATGCCAAGCTATTCGGACTGAATGACGGAACAGGAATTGAAATCTCAGAATCCGATCCTCATGTATCGGACAGCCTTCCGATTCCTTCCTCCATC
>JAJGAH010000349.1 GCA_020844525.1 Eubacterium sp. | reverse complement strand
ACATTCTGAGCTGTTCCGTAATTTTTCTTATACGCAGAAAGCAGAGCAAGCTCAATCGTCTCCAGAAGTTTATCCTTGGAAATATTCTTTTCCTTCTCGAGATCATTCAAGGCCGCTATAAATTCCTTGTTCATCTTCCCTTATTCCTCCTTAGAAAACGACCGCCAGACAAGTCTTCACAACCTGATCCTGCGGAAACGCGATTTCATTTCCATCTTCATCCCGGATGACCACTTTTCCGTCCTTGCATCCGACCAGTGTACCCTGGTGTTCCTTACTTCCATTCACAGCCGCGTAGAGCCTGACATCGACAAGCCGTCCCGCGTACCGGTCATAATCTTTCTGCTCATACAGCTGGCGGTCCAGCCCCGGCGAGCTCACCTGCAGATAATAGTTCTGCGAAATCGGATCCTTCTCATCCAGACGCTCGCTCAGATAACGGCTTACCTGCTCACAGTCATTGCTGCTGACATACTGCTCCTGCCCGTTTTCATCCGGCATCTTGTCAATAAAGACATTCAGATACCAGTCTTTTCCCTCACGCTTGAACTCTGTATGATAAAGGCTCAAGCCATTTTCTCTGAGAAAATCCTGCAGGAGATCTTCCGTCAGTTTTACGATTTTTCCACTGCCGGCCATAAAATTACCCCTAACAAAACTGAAAGAGCGGACCGAAGCCCACTCTTTACGATAACTCATAATTACTTGCACTGCAATAATAGCACGTTTGAAAATACTTGTCAAACAGAACCATACATTTGATGGTGTCAAGATGATATGCTCCCTTTATGAGAGACAGTGAAAAAATAAAACACTGTTGATCATGAAGGGAGTTTTCTATGGGAAGAAGAGGTAAACGAATTTCCGAAGAAATAAAACTAAAATATGCTAGGCAAATCTTTGAAGGAAGAATGACTCGTAAAGAAGCAGCCAGAGAACTGGGTATTGATAGCCGATCTGTCAGCGAATGGGTTCTCCGTTACCGGGAACAAGGAGAAATCGATTTCCTTGATACCGGCCATAACAGAGTTTATCCGCTAGAACTCAAGCTCAAAGCAGTGAACAGCTATCTGAACGGTGAAGGTTCACAACGGGAAATTTCAGCACGATACGGTTTGAGAGCACGCACTCAACTACATAAATGGATAAAGATGTATAATAACGGCATAGACTTCACACGAAAGATGTCAGGAGGAAGCCGTATGACTACATCACGAAAGACAAGTAAAAATGAGCGTGTTAAAATTGCCAGAGAATGTCTGGCAAACGGAAAGAATTATGGCGAAACTGCCATGAAATATGGCGTCAGTTATCAACAGGTGTATACTTGGGTTAAGCGATATTTGGAACTTGGCGAAGCAGGTCTTGAGGATCGTCGCGGAAGACGCAAAGCTGATCAGCAGCCGCGCAGTGAGATTGAAGAACTGAAGATCAAGCTGGCACAGACGGAATATGAGCTTTACATGACAAAAATGGAGCGTGATCTGTTAAAAAAAGTCAGGGAGCTGGAGAGGAAAGAAAACTTTCGCAAGTAAGGCAGTCCCATCTCTACAGCTCCATAAAATACTGCACAAAAACTTACGGATATCCGGTTGAACCGTGCTGCTCCATCCTGCATGTGGCAAGATCAGCCTACTACAAATGGCTCAGGGGCGACACGGGTAAGCGTGTCAGGGAGAATGAACGGATCGCCGGAATTGTGGAAAACATCCATAACGATGACCCATCCAAAGGTTACCGCCGGATCAATGATGATCTTGATCGATATCACGACATCCACATCAATGACAAACGTGTACTGCGTATCTGCAGAACAATGGATATTAAATCTACGATCAAATACTGCAATCACGGGTGTACACGACAGGCTGATCACCCACAATATATCGCAGATAACATCCTCAACCGTATGTTCACTGCTGATGCTCCGAATCAGAAGTGGCTGACGGATGTAACGGAGTTTAAATGGTATGAAGGCATCGTTGTGCATAAGCTGTATCTGAGTGCAATCCTGGATCTTTTTGACAGACGGATTGTGTCTTATGTAATCAGAGATAGAAACAATAATCCACTGGTGTTCGATACTTTCGATAAGGCCATCGCAAAGAATCCAGATGCACATCCACTATGCCACAGTGACCGTGGATTCCAGTATACAAGCAGAGCCTTCCATAAGAAGCTTGAGGATGCTGGCATGACGCAGAGTATGTCCAGAGTAGCCAGATGTATTGACAATGGTCCGATGGAAGGGTTCTGGGGAATTCTCAAGCGCGAACGATATTATGGCAGACGGTTCGAAAGCCGGAAGGAGCTGGTGACGATGATTGAAGACTACATCAGTTATTACAATAATCGAAGACTTCAGAGACGGCTTGGAGTTGTCACTCCTATGGAGAAATATCAGGCGTATCTACGCGCAGCATAGCGGTACAATAAACAAAAAAATGACCAGCAGCCGGACGGTCACTGGTCAAAAATATTATATTTTTTCACTGTCTTCTTGACGGGGAGCAGTTCAGAAGCGTCGGGTGGGTACCCGGGAACCTTGTTGTCGTCTAACGGCCAGACAATTAAAAACAGACGGAATTCTCAATGCACAGAATCAGCTGTACAGATCAGTTCCGTCTGTTTTTTACGTTTCTGAATGATTATCGATCGGGAATCCCTATCCGAAAAGAGGTCAACGCTCTAGTTTTGCATGCTGTCCGGGCCGCAGGCATCTCGTTAAACATGGATAAACGACCACTTGCAAGGACCATTAGGGCGGGCAGAAACACCGACTGGCTTACTCCTTGTCCAGTCCTTTTTTGCCCAGCCATCCCAGGATCTGATCTGCAAATTTCTCCGCATGCTCCTGCTTCTCTTCGTTCATAAAGGGCAGCTGCAGGTTCTTATGCCGCTCGCAGAGCATGCCGCGGTAGGTCAGCCGGGAATGTTTACAGAGGCGCTTTACGCCTTCTTCAAACAGGTCTGCGCCCTTCTCCACCGGATAGCCGCAGCTGGAAATAATTGCAACGGATTTTCCCGCCCACAGTGACGGTCCGATGTCGCCGCCGTAATACATGTTCAGCGCATACGCCGTCCGGTCAAGAGCCGCCTTCATCGGCGCCGTGCAGTACCAGAGATAGATCGGTGTGGACAAGAGCAGCAGATCGCTGTTCATGATGGAATCGTAGATTTTCTGCATGTCGTCCTTCTGAATGCAGCTGACCTGCGTCCAGTCCTTCTGACACCAGCGGCAGGCCAGACAGCCCTTAATATCCATGTCATAAAGCGTAAACTCATCGATTCCAACGCCTTCATTTCTCAGCCTGTCCGTGACGATTTTCGTCAGCGTATTGGTATTTCCTTTCTTTCGCGGGCTACCCTTCAGAC
>JAJGAH010000348.1 GCA_020844525.1 Eubacterium sp. | reverse complement strand
GATTCCGATACGCGTGAGACGTGCATCGGTTCCGTACGACGTTTGGGTGAAGCAAGGATACATGAAAGCGACCGAAGGGAATGTGATCGACTACAACTTCATCGAGAAGTTCATCCTGGATCTCTACAAGATCTACAACATCAAGGAGATCGCGGTCGACCGCTGGAACGCCACTCAGCTCATCATCAACCTACAGGATGACGGCATGACGATGGTGCCGTTCGGGCAAGGGTACAAAGATATGTCGCCTCCCACCAAGGAGTTCTATAAGCTCATGATGGAGGACCAGATCATTCACGGCGGCAATCCGGTTCTGAAATGGATGGCACTAAACGTGGTGGTGGACCGCGACGCTGCGGATAACATCAAGCCGACGAAGGCAAAGTCCCCAGAGAAGATCGATGGTATCGTCGCTGCGATCATGGCACTGGATCGCTGTATCCGGCAGGAAAATACAGAGAGTGTCTACGACAGCCGAGGCCTTGTGGTGTTCTGATAATGTGCTTCATTTCTCCTCCCGATATTTGTGCAAGATATGTGTCGAAATAAGTTGATGTATTTCTGGCGCAGAGTGATATATATACATGCCAAAGGAAAAGGGCACACAAACAAAACGGAGGACAAGGCCATGACGAAAGCAAGCTACAGATTCATTAAAGACGGAAACACCTACACCACAGCACAGGGAAACAACCGGTTCGAAGCACAGCTGAACCTTGAACTTCAATTCCAGACAGACCTCACGGGAGCAACCTTCGAGGAGCTTTGGAAGGGCAAGGTCGAGAGAACCGGGATCGTAAAATAAACCAGAAACAAACAGGAACGAACAGGGTATTCACCAAGACGGTGGGTGCCTTTTTCCGTGGAAGAACTGCTGCGGACAGCGGCAGAGATAGGAGTATGACACATGGGATTTCGGGATTTATTTCACAGAAGGAAGGCAAGAGCAGATCCGCAGGATTCGACATCCGGCAGTGTGTACCGTGCCTATTACGGCCACACCTCATCCGGAAAGACCGTAACAGAACGGAGCTCCATGCAGGTGACCGCCGTGTATGCCTGTGTCCGAGTGCTGGCAGAAGCGGTGGCAAGCCTGCCGCTGCATTTGTACCGGGAGGAGAACGGCAGCAAGGTGAAGGCGACAGACCACCCACTGTACTTCTTGCTCCATAGTGAACCGAATGAAGAGATGACAGCCTACTCGTTCTGGGAGACGCTCATGACTCATCTATTACTGTGGGGGAACGCATACGTCCAAGTGATCCGGAACGGCAAGGGTGAAGTCACAGCACTGTATCCATTGATGCCGAATCGCATGACGGTAGACCGAGACGAGAACGGCCACATCTACTTCCAGTACCTGTGGTCCAAGGGTGACGATGCACCGACCATGAAGGAGACGATCGTGAAGTTGTCTCCCCATGAGGTGATGCAGATTCCGGGGCTTGGATTTGACGGCCTTGTGGGATACAGCCCGATTGCGATGGCAAAGAACAGTATCGGTCTTTCGATGGCCTGTGAGGAATATGGCTCTAAGTTCTTCGAGAACGGAGCCGCGCCATCCGGTGTTCTCGAGCATCCCGGTATCCTGAAGGATCCGGAAAAGGTCCGGGACAGTTGGCAGGCGGCCTTTGGCGGGAGCCAGAATGCCGGGAAGGTTGCGGTGTTGGAAGAGGGCATGAAGTATTCGCCGATCTCCATCAATCCGCAGGAGGCGCAGTTTCTGGATACTCGAAAGTTCCAGATCGATGAGATCGCAAGGACCTTCCGGGTGCCGCCGCATATGATCGGAGACCTGGAACATGCGACATTCAGCAATATCGAAGAGCAGAGTCTGGAATTCGTGACCTACAGCTTACAGCCTTGGCTCACCCGGATCGAGTCGTCAATCTCCAGGTCCCTTCTCTCGAAGGATGAGAAGATGATCTACTACGCCCGGTTCAACGTGGACGGGCTTCTTCGCGGTAACTACGCATCCCGCATGCAGGGCTATGCGACCGGTATCAGTAACGGCTTTCTGTGCGTGAACGACGTGCGACGGTTGGAGAACATGGATCTGGTTCCGGACGAAGAGGGTGGCAACTTATTTTTATGCAACGGAAGCATGACGCCTCTTCGGAGTGCTGGCGCAGCCTACCAGAGCGGTTCTGGAGGCAGTGATCCTCCGGAGCAGGATGAGCCCGATGAAGAACCTGAGGAAGATACCGAAAACAAAAACCCCCACAGAAGGGGAAGGAGGAACACATGAACAAGTTTTGGAAGTGGGTGCGGAACAAGGCACCGGATGGAGAAGATCCGGATTTTGCTGCACGCACGCTGTTTTTAAATGGAACCATCGCTTCGGAGAGTTGGTTTGACGATGACGTCACGCCAGCTCTTTTTAAGTCCGACCTTGATTCCGGGAAAGGACCGATCACGCTCTGGATCAACTCTCCGGGCGGCGATGTCTGTGCGGCAGCGCAGATCTACAACATGCTTCTGTCCTATGACGGAAAGGTCACCGTGAAGATCGACGGCCTTGCAGCATCGGCAGCATCGGTCATTGCTATGGCAGGAGATGAGGTTCTTGTAAGCCCGGTTTCCATGCTGATGATTCACAACCCGTCCACGATGGCAATGGGGGACAAGGATGATCTTGCGCAGGCCATCTCGATGCTCGATTCCGTGAAGGATTCGATCCTGAATGCCTACGTCAAGAAGACCGGACTTTCCAAGAACAAGCTCAGTAAGCTCATGGACGATGAGACCTGGATGGATGCGAGCAAGGCAGTGGAGCTTCATTTTGCAGACCGTGTGATGAAGCGTCCGGATCTCTATCACAGCGAGCAGGAAGAGAAAACTGTGGAGACGGAAGAAGAGACAGATCCGGAGGAGGGGACACAGGAGAGTAAATCCGGTGAGGATACTTCTGAAAAGATCCCTGACAAAACTGGAACGGAAGAGAGCCATGACAAAATTGGAACCGGTTTTCTTTATTCCAGTCGTCAGATGGCGGCTGCCTTCACCAACAAGGTGAAGGAACACTACAAGGTTAAAAACAAGGCACAGGATGGTCCTGATGCCGAAAGCAAAGTAGAGGAAGGCCGGAGCGTGGATGCTCTGATGGATCGCCTGAATCTGCTGCACACGATGATGTGAGGAGGAGAACACAATGAACGTACAGGATTTGATTGCAAAGAGAGCAAGAGCATGGGAGGCAGCAAAGGCCTTCCTCGAAGCACACAGGGGAGAGAACGGGATTCTTTCTAGCGAAGATGGAGAAACGTATGACCGCATGGAAAAGGAGATCACGGATCTTACGAAGGAGATCGATCGTCTGAATCGTCAGGCTGCCATTGAGGCACAGCTGAGTCAGCCGACTTCTTCTCCTCTTTCCAACATGCC
>JAJGAH010000347.1 GCA_020844525.1 Eubacterium sp. | reverse complement strand
CAGCTCAAGCTTTACAGTTCCGCCATTGTAGCCATCAGGCTGTGAGAGCGGGCTGTAGCAAACGTACTTCTTCGTGGTGGAGGAAGCGCTCGTACTGCTGAGCTTATTGATGGTCAGCGTAACGCTGGACCCAGCATTTACAGACTGCCCGACATCCGGGCTTACAGAAAGTACAACACCATCCGCCTGAGTCGTATCCTCAGACTCCTTCTCGGTATAGGTAAGACCCATAGCCTTCAGCGTTGCCTCTGCATTATCCTTTGGCCATCCGACAATGGATGGAACCTGTACCTTGTTCGAGGTATCTTCGCCCTTGCTGACGCTTAAGGTAACAGTACTTCCTGCCGCCACACTTGTGCCCTCTGCCGGGTCACAGGAAATAACATAGCCAACATCAACTGTATCGCTGTAATCCAGGGAAACCTCAACCTTCAGGCCCGCACTTGTGAGCTTGTCGGTTGCCTCCTGCTGGGTAACACCTGTCAGTCCGCTCGGAACCGTGACATCTGCCTTACCGGTACTGATCGTGACATTAATCGTTGTACCCGGGTCCACCTTGGTTCCGGCATCCACCGACTGGGCCATAACCTGTCCCTCGTCGTAATCCTCAGAGCTCTGCTCGCCGGATTCGTTCACGCCGATTCCAAGCTTGTTCGTCGCCTGCTGTGCCTCCTCCAGCGTCATACCCAGAAGATTCGGCACCTCAACCTGACTGCTTGCTGCATCTGAAGAGGAAGAGGATGAGGAAGAACTGTCCGCGGATGTACTCGTGGAAGTCGCTGCCGTCGCATTGTTCTTCGAAGAGGATCCTCCGAAGTGGAAGATGCCTGCCATATTTCCAATGACGAGAATCAGGATAATGATGATAATCGCACCGACGATAAAACCGCCGATTGTGATCGCCTTCTCGAGCTTCGTACTCTTCGCGTCCTCTTCATCATCATCGTCGTCATCATCATTGTAATGATCTACATATTTCTTCCGGCGCTCGTAGCGCTCTTCATCATCGTCATCGTCGCCCCCGCGGAGCGTGCCATTGTTCATGCCGCGGCGGATCTCATTCATCTCATGGTCGGTCATCTTCACCGTCTCTGCATGAGATGCCAGCGGCGCAATCTGTACAAAATTGCCCTGCGGATCGATCAGCGAACGCTTCAGGTCCTCAATCAGCTCCCCCACGTTCTGATACCGGCGCTCCGGATTCTTCTGGGTACACTTCAGAATGATCTGCTCCAGAGAATAGGGAAGGTCCGGTGTGTAGATCGACGGCGGTACAATCTCCTCCTGCAGATGCTTGATAGCGATTGCAACGGTTGTGTCACCGTCAAACGGAACTCTGCCGGTCACCATCTCATACATGGTGATACCCAGAGAATAGATATCACTCTTCGCATCGGAATAACCGCCACGCACCTGCTCCGGAGAGCTGTAGTGCACCGATCCCATGACATTCGCGGTGATCGTGTTGGAATTGATGGCCTTTGCAATACCGAAATCGGAGAGCTTTACCTTTCCGTCGGTGGAAATCATGATATTCTGTGGCTTTACATCCCGGTGGATGATGCCCACATTATGTGCGGCCTCCAGTCCCAGTGAAACCTGAATGGCAATGCTCGTTGCCTCCTTGACGCTGAGCTTGCCTTTTTTTGCAATGTAGTTCTTGAGCGTGATCCCCTCTATCAGCTCCATAACGATATACTGAAGACCCCGGTCCTCACCGACATCGTACACATTCACGACGTTCGGATGAGACAGCTTTGCCGCCGCCTGGGCCTCCTTCTGGAATTTCGCAACAAAACTGCTGTCCTCGCGGAACTCCGGTTTCATAACTTTGACCGCGACGAGACGATTCAGTTTCCGGTCCTGTGCCTTATAAACATTGGCCATGCCCCCATATCCGATTCTGGACATGATCTCATACCGCTCGCCCAGGATAACGCCCTCTTTTAACATAATACTCTCACCTCGTTTGTTCTGTTCAAGCCTCTACTACGATGACGGCGATATTGTCCTTGCCGCCGTTTGCGTTAGCCTCATCGACCAGAACCTGCGCCTTATCTTCCGTATCTTTACCCTTCAAAATTTCGTATATTCTTTGATCTTCTACCATATTGGACAGACCGTCGGAACACATCATGATCTGATCGCCGGTCTCCAGCTTCACATCGAAGAAATCGATCTTCACCTCTTCATTGGTGCCGACCGCCCTTGTGATGATGTTCTTGTCCGGGTGGTTTCTGCCCTCCTCCGGCGTCAGTTCCCCGAGCCGGACCATCTCGGCGATCAGTGAATGATCCTGTGTGATCTGGGTCATTGTATCCCTGCCCGCCAGGTATAATCTTGAGTCACCTACATTCGCGATGTAGGCATAACCGCCCACAACCGTGCACACCACCATGGTCGTCCCCATTCCGGCCATCGCCGCGTCACTTCGTGACTGGGAGAACACCTCGCGATTCGCTGCTTCGATCGCGTTCCTCATAACCTTCACAGGATTGAAATTCTTATCCTTGCGTACGGTCTCGACCAGCACCGATACCCCATATCGTGATGCAAAGTCTCCGGCGTTGTGTCCGCCCATACCGTCTGCTACGACGAAAAGATTCGGCAGATTGCCCACCGGCTTTTCCGAGGTATAGATAAAATCCTGATTCATATGTCTTTTCTGGCCGATATCGGTTGCAGAAAATACCTTCATGCTTTGTTCTCCTGGCTGTTATCTATATAACTCTTGCGTAATTGTCCACAGGCGCCGTCGATATCAGAGCCCATTTCCCTTCTTATAGTAACATTAATTCCATGTTTTTCAAGTTTATTTTGAAAATTCAAAACCGCCTGGTGCCCGGACCGTGCGAAGCTGCGCTCTCTGACAGGGTTGACCGGGATCAGGTTCACGTGGCAGTTCAGCCCCTTTAGCAGCGCCGCCAGCTGGTCAGCATCCTCGGAGGAATCATTCTGCCCCTTGGCAAGTGCGTACTCAAAGGTAAGCCTGCGGCCCGTCACCTGAAAATAATAGCGGCAGGCGTCGATGATCTCCCGAATACTGTACTTGTTGGCCACAGGCATCAGTTTTTTCCGTTTCTCGTCGTTCGGCGCATGGAGTGAAATCGCAAGTGTGATCTGCAGGTCCTCATCCGCCAGACGCCGGATCTGCGGCACAATGCCGCAGGTGGACACGGTGATGTTCCGCTGGCTGATGTGCAGCCCCGCCTCGCTGCTGGCAAGCCGTATGAAGCGGACTACGTTGTCGTAGTTCTCCAGCGGCTCGCCGCTGCCCATGATGACGATGTTGGACACGCGCTCGCCGGTCAGGCGGCTGATCTGATAGACCTGCTCGAGCATCTCGGAGGCTGTCAGAGACCGCACGAGCCCGTCCAGCGTGGACGCGCAGAACCGGCAGCCCATCATGCAG
>JAJGAH010000346.1 GCA_020844525.1 Eubacterium sp. | reverse complement strand
AAAAATTTATGATAATTTATTTTATATTATATGTGAAAAATAATATAAATCAAACGGATTCCATGCTTTTTGTAGCTATTATTAAATCTTTATCATTCTGCGATAAAAAATACCGTACAGCAGAGACTTACACGATAATTGTGTGATTTCCCTGTTGCACGGTAATTTGAACAGCGATATTTTAAAGAGTTCTCAGGAATAATTATTCCTCGATATGCTCCCTGCCTACCCGGATGATGGTATGTACATGCTCATCCGCCAGAAAGTAAAAGATCTGTTTTCCTTCTCTTCTCGCGCCTACCAGCTTGGACTGGCGCAGAATCTTCAGCTGGTGGGACACGGCGGACTGGGTCATGTTCAGGATCTCGGCAATCTCGCCGACGCTTCTTTCGGAATCGAAAAGTACAAACAGGATCCTGATCCTGGTCGAATCCCCGAAGATCTTGAACAGCTCGGCAAGGTCAAACATCTCATCTTCATCCGGAAGAGAACACTTCCTGCGCTTGTCTGTCTCTTTGTTTATTTTTTCTGTTTGTTCGTTAATATTTTCTGTCTCATCATTTATCATTTCTGACTCGTTATTCATGTTCACTGCTTCCCCTTACGTCCAGTATAAAGTGTTCTGGCGGAATTCAGCACGCAGAGAATCAGCACACCGGTATCTCCGAATACAGCCAGCCACATCGGTGCCAGACCTGCCGCTGCCAGCAGAAGGATCGCAACCTTGATGACAAGTGCCAGCACAATATTCTGCTTTGCAATCCGGATGGTATGTCTGGAAATCCGGATTGCCTTCTCGATCTTGGAAGGCTTGTCGTCCATCAGCACGACATCCGCCGCCTCAATTGCAGCATCAGAGCCCAGTGCTCCCATTGCAATGCCCACATCTGCGCGCGCCAGTACAGGTGCATCATTGATGCCGTCTCCGACAAAGACAAGGGCATGCTTTTCCGGTTCATTATGCAGGAGCTCCTCCACCTTGCTTACCTTATCTGCCGGAAGCAGCTCTGCATGATATTCATCCACGCCAAGGTCCTCTGCAACCCTCTGTGCAACCTTCTCACGGTCACCTGTGAGCATGACCGTTTTGTGAATACCGGCCGCCTTCAGTGCGGCGATTGCCTGCCTTGCATCCGGCTTTTCCACGTCATTGATGTGGATATGACCGGCATATTTTCCATCAATTGCGACGTGAATAATCGTGCCAGGTTCATCACAGATCTTCCAGTCAGCCCCAATATCCTCCATCATTTTCTGATTTCCGACGCAGACTGTTCTGCCGTTAACCTTCGCACGAATGCCACGTCCGGCAATTTCCTCCACATCATCCACACTGCAGCCGTCGTCTTCCTTTCCGAATGCTGCACGAAGTGAAACCGCAATCGGATGGGTGGAATACCGCTCTACATGGGCCGCGAGGTGAAGCAGCTCCTTTGCCTCTATCGCTTCAGGATGGATGGAAGTTACTTCAAAAACGCCTTTCGTCAGTGTTCCGGTCTTATCGAACACAACTGTATCCGTCCTGGAAAGCGCATCCATATATCCGGATCCCTTGATCAGTACACCGATCCTGGAGGCCGCGCCGATTCCGCCAAAGAACGCAAGAGGCACGGATACCACCAGCGCGCAGGGGCAGGATACGATCAGAAATGTCAGTCCGCGAAGCAGCCAGGTAGCAAAATGCCCAACAAAATCACCGGAAAGAACAGGCGGCAGAAACGCAAGCACAACAGCCGCCAGAACGACAATCGGAGTATAGACTGCTGCGAATCTGGAGATGAACTTCTCACTCCTGGACTTCCTGCTTCCCGCATGCTCGACAAGATCCAGAATCTTCGAGGCAGTGGAGGCACCGAATTCCTTCTCTACCCGCATCCGAAGCATGCCGTTCTGGTTCACGCATCCGGACAGGATCTGATCTCCGACAGTGACATCACGTGGCAGACTCTCGCCAGTGAGTGCGACGGTATCCAGACTGGAGCTTCCCTCGATCACCACACCGTCCATGGGAACCTTCTCACCTGGCTTTACCAGAAGAATATCTCCAACCTGTACCTCCTGCGGTGAGACAACCTTTACTTCTCCATCACATACCAGATTGGCGGTGTCAGGACGGATATCCAGCAGCTGCGAGATCGCCTTTCTGCTGTTCCCCTCTGCAATTCCCTCAAACAATTCTCCAACCTGGAAGAACAGCATGACGAAAACAGCCTCCGGGAACATTGCCTTGCCGCCCGGCACAAATCCGATCAGCAGCGCACCAACGGTGGCAAGACTCATCAGGAAGGATTCATTAAATACCTCCCCATGTGCAATTCCTTCTCCTGCCTCCCGCAACACATCAAAGCCGCCTGCCAGATAAGGTACAAGATAAATCAGCAGCCGCTGCCACATTTTCAGATCAGGCAGCGCACGATTGATCAGATAAGCGGCAATCAGCAGACCTGTTGAAATACAGATCTGGATAAATTTCTGCTTCGGAGGCATCTCATCCTCGTCTTCATCTTCTTCACCCTCAGCATCTTCTTCGTCGTCTGGTGCCTTTGCTTCCGCATTCCGTGCAGCTATATTTTCCCGATGTTCCTTTTCCTTCACAAGCCTGTCCGCTTCGAACTGTTCTGTCTCTGCATTTGCAAGGGCTTTCTTTTCTTCTTCCTCCAGCTTACTCATAGGCAGCCTTTAAACCTCCATACACATCGTTGTTTATTTCGTTCATATGAGTACTTGTTCATATATTGAATATACAATGCTTACTGCCTGCCGTCAACACCTTTTTACATCAGATTCTCCTATGCAGCATCATACTACAAAAACAGGCGGAAATCCCTGCATGAATGACAAAGCCTTCCGCCTGTTCTGATATTCATTATGACCTCGTTTGTTTACGGTTATCAGATGTATTGTCTATATATCAGCCTCAATCCGCACAGAATTGTTCATTGTGAAGAAGCTTGTGTTCCCTGCCCTTAAGCATTCCGTCATAGAGCGACAGGATCGTCGGGTTCTCGTTGCACTTACGGATCACAGAGCTGTGGTCAGCCTTGTAGATTCCATCCCGTCTGGCCGCCTTCGTGCGGTCGCCGGCAAGTCTGGGCTGTCCTCCACCCATGATACATCCACGACGGCAAGCCATGACCTCAATGAGATCAAAATGCTTTTCGCCGCTTCTCACCTGATTCATTACCTTACCTGCATCTGCCAGCCCGGATACAACGCAGATATTCAGCTCCCTGTCCTTATATGGTACAGAGAACTCGCGGATGAACTCATCCTCACGCACGCCGCAGCCAGCAATCCGGTCAAGTGTCTCCTGGTCATGTCCTTCTGTAATCCTGCGGAGAACTGCCTCGGTCACACCGCCGGATACACCGAAGATGACACCGCCGCCGGATCCGAGACCAAACGGAATGTCGGATGCCT
>JAJGAH010000345.1 GCA_020844525.1 Eubacterium sp. | reverse complement strand
GGTGCCAGCTTCAGATGATGTCCTACCCGGCACAGCTCGCCATGAAAGAACAGAAAGTGGAGAGTGACCTCAGGCGTATTGGAAATTTTCAGAATGTCAGCATTGAAAAGATCGTTGGTATGGATTCTCCCTATCACTACAGAAACAAGGCGATATTCCCCGTAGGGACAGATCGGAATGGAAAACCGGTTGCGGGATTCTATGCCGGACGTACCCATACGATCATACCTAATACCGACTGCATGCTGGGATGCCCGGAGAACCACGAGATACTCGAAAAAGTTCTTGGATGGATGCGGAAAAACCATATCCCTGCCTATGATGAGCAGACAGGAAGAGGACTGCTCCGTCATGTACTGATTCGCAAGGGATTTGCGACTGGGGAAATCATGATCTGTCTGATCATCAATGGCATTGAGGTACCGGCGCGAAGAGACCTTATACAGAGTCTGGAGGCTGTACCCGGGATGACGGGAATTACCTTCAGCAGCAATACAAAACGGACGAATGTCATCATGAACGGGCCTGTAAAGGCGATATGGGGCAAGGAGTACATTACCGACATTCTCAGGTCATCAAAGTACGGTATCCAGGTCTGGTATCAGATTTCTCCGGCCTCCTTTTATCAGGTCAATCCAATCCAGACCCAGCGGATTTACGAAAAAGTCCTGGATCTGGCAGACCTGACCGGCAAAGAAATTGTCATGGACCTTTACTGCGGAATCGGTACGATCTCTCTGTTTCTTGCACAGAGGGCGAAGCGTGTCATCGGCGTTGAAATCGTGGACCGGGCAGTAAAGGACGCCAGAAAAAACGCAGAAATAAATGGTATCGATAATGCGGAATTTTATTCCGGTAAAGCCGAGGAGGTAGTACCGGCCATCTATGAGCGTGAGGGAATCCGTGCAGATGTGGCTGTTGTCGATCCGCCGAGAAAAGGCTGTGATGAAATGCTGCTCCAGACACTGATCAGCATGCAGCCAGAGAAAATCGTGTATGTGAGCTGTGATCCTGCGACACTCGCACGGGATCTGAGGGTACTCGCGGATCATGGGTTTGTTTTGCAGTTTGTGCAGCCATATGATCAATTCAGCAATACTGTCCATGTGGAGACGGTAGTATTGATGTCAAGAGTCAAAGAAAAATAGGCGCGAAAGCCCAGTAATACTGCGGCTTTCGGGCAATCGAACAAATTCGGCATCGGGCAGACAGAACGCTTCTCGGTAACTTATCCAAGGGCAACCCGGCTCAAAAAGTGTGAGAGTTGAGTTGCCTTGATAGATGTCAATATGTTGAGTTGCCGGGTTAGATGTTGGGGTGGTTGTGGCTGTGAGATAGATGTCAGGATAAAATGAGACTCCCACACTGCCATCATCGGCGGCGGGGAGCCTTGGTTTATTTACGCTCAAACAGAACGGGCTATTCCATTAAAGGTGTTGTTTCTATGAAAAAGGAAGTGATTTCTTCAGGCGAATAGTTCTTGTTTCGTGTCCACCATCTTACCGTCTCAGCAAAATCACAAACCATGTGATTCATTATATAGTCACGCGGTGCAATTCCGCCTGAGGATTCACCTGACCGAGAAAAAAGTTCTCTCAGATATTTCTTAAAATAACTCATAAAGATTTCTCCGCTTTCACCGGATAGAACACCGGGAAGATAATCCATATGTTCCTGCAGATGATACAGAATGTGTGTGATTTTAGCTCTTGTATCATGGATTTCTGAAAAGTCATGTGTTTTTTCCTTGCTAAGTTCTTCTGAAAAAACGTGTTCAAAAATTTCTGAACAGAGAGACTTCAAAAGCTCGTCTTTCGTTTCAAAATGTGCATAGAAAGTTGTTCTGCCTATATCAGCTAAGTCAATTATCTCCTGCACAGATATTTTGGCATAGGGTTCTTTTTTCAGCAATTCGGTAAATGCCCGAAAAATAGCTTCTCTTGTTTTCTTTTGTCTGCGATCCATACTCATCACTCCTGAACAATATAACTGTTTTGTTCTGTAACGCACAAACCAATGGTTTTGACTATTGATTCCAAAGATGTATGTAAGTACAATAAAAGAGAACACGGTGTTCTGTATTGAATATATTGTACGAAAGAAAACACTGTGTGTCAAGGAGGGCATATGATGAATCATTGGCTTGAAAATGAACCGAAAGAAACTTTAGTTTGTGCAATAATCTCGGTAATATCACTGGTACTCAGCATTACCGGTGCGTTAAAGAATGTTCTGCCATTTGATATTGCTTGGGTTGCCATTATTCTTTGCGGGATACCGATTCTTGTAGGTGCATTCAAAGGAGTTGCTTTTGAACGAAACATTAAAGCGGATCTCCTTGTTTCGCTGGCGCTGATAGCTTCTGTGGCGACGAAAGAATCTTTTGCTGCAGGTGAAGTTGCGCTAATTATGCAGATTGGGTCTCTTCTGGAAGACTATACTTCCGGGAAAGCGAGAGAAGGTATAGAGAAACTTATCAAAATCAGTCCTCGGACAGCCCGTGTAATACGAAATGGAACTGCTTTAGAAATACCGGTAGAGGAAGTCAAGGTCGGAGATATTATAAGTGTTATTGCAGGAGAAACGGTACCTGTAGACGGTACTATTCTGGAGGGTGAAACTTCAATTGACCAGTCAGTTATGACCGGAGAAAGCATTCCGGTGGATAAAGCAGCAGGTGATACGGTTTCCAGTGGAACTATTAATCAGTTTGGAACTTTTACAATGCGCGCTGATTCAATCAGTGAGAACAGCTCTTTACAGAGAATGGTTCGTCTGGCAGAGGAAGCGGAAGAGAACAAAGCACCTATTGTAACGGCAGCAGACCGATGGGCAACATGGCTTGTCGTAATCGCATTGTCTTGTGCCATTGTTACATGGATCGTCACCGGACAATTTATGAGAGCCGTTACGGTTCTGGTCGTTTTTTGCCCTTGTGCCTTTATTCTGGCGACGCCTACTGCAGTCCTTGCCGGAATCGGAAATGCTGCGAGATACGGGATTATTGTGCGATCCGGTGATGCATTAGAGAGGTTGTCAAAAATCAAAAGGGTAGCATTTGACAAGACTGGAACCCTAACATTCGGAAAACCACAGGTAACAGCTTCTGTAGCAGTTGACAAAGCCTATTCTGATAATGATATTCTCAGGATCGCTGCTTTGGCAGAGCAAAAATCTGAGCACCCTCTTGGAAAGGCAATCTGGGCTGCCTATGAAAAGAAAGGCGGGAAGGGTGAAGATGCAGCTGATTTTCATGTTATTGCTGGTCAAGGGATTTCGGCTGTAGTTGATGGTAAGACGGTTATCGCCGGTAAAGAAGGCTTCATGAAAGAACAGGGCATGGATATCAGCATCTGTTCAGATGCTTGTAAGCCTGAACTTGACAAAGGCGCTACCATAGTCTATATCGCAGTCGACAAATCCGCTGTTGGTTTCATT
>JAJGAH010000344.1 GCA_020844525.1 Eubacterium sp. | reverse complement strand
CTTGCAAGAAGTCAGACACTTGTCCAGAAGACGAAAACCTATATGGAGGCAGCCAGGCTTTCCGGAAGCAGTACCTGGAAGCTGATTACAAAACATATCCTTCCGAATATCATCGGACCGATTCTTGTCACATCCATGCTGGATATCGGTACGATGATCATGGAGCTGGCAGGGCTGTCTTTTCTCGGTCTTGGCGCAAAGCCGCCGACTGCCGAATGGGGAAGCATGATGAGCGATGCGAGAAGCATGATCACGACGGCACCCTGGATTGTATTTTCACCCGGTATCGCAATCTTTCTTTCCGTGATGATTTTCAATCTGTTCGGCGACACGCTGCGCGACTGGGTTGATCCAAAGCGCAGGATATGATCGAAAGTTTTTCATCATACCGGGAACTGAGAATTCGGTTATTCATTGCTTTAGTGAATTTTAACAGGAGATTTTATGGGAAAGGTTCTGCAATATCAGCATGTCGATATTGCCTATCGTGGCAATACTGTAATCCATGATGTGAGTTTTTCTGTGGAAGACGGAGAAATTCTTGGCATTGTCGGAGAATCCGGCTCCGGGAAATCCACACTGCTCCGGGCTGCTATGGGACTCCTTGGTGATACAGGTATGGTGACCCAGGGTGATATCTGGTATAAGGGAAAAGACCTGCCGGATCTATCTGATGCGAAACGACGAACCATCAACGGTCCCGGCATCGGCATGATCTTTCAGAATGCCGGCAGCTCCTTCTGCCCGGTCCGCACAATTGGCAGTCAGCTTTATGAAGCCATGACCGAACACACAAGGATTACCAGAAAAGCTTTCCAAGCGACAGCAGTTGATACACTTGGCAAACTTGGTTTTCATGATGCACCGGACCTTCTCGCCCGGTATCCCTTTGAGTTATCCGGGGGCATGCAGCAGAGGATCGGAATCGCGGCTGCGGTTCTTCTTCATCCGGAGATCATACTTGCGGATGAGCCGACATCCGCTCTTGATGTGACGGTACAGAAGCAGGTCGTACAGGAGCTGTTGAAGATCCGGCAGCTGTATCACACCGCCATGCTGCTTGTCACACATAATATCGGCGTGGTCAATGCCATGGCTGACCATGTGCTGGTTCTGAAGGAGGGACGGGTTGTCGAATATGGGGAAACGGAGCAGGTGCTCCGGCACCCCAATCAGGAATATACCAGAAGGCTGATGGATGCGGTTCCACGAATCAGAAGAGGGATGTCATCATAACAGAAAGGTATCAAACAGATGGAAACTGTTCTTCAGGCAAGGAATCTGACACAGATATTCCGTACAGGTAAGAAGAAAGAAGTCACTGCCGTTGATCACGTCAGTTTTTCTATACTGCCGGGTGAGTGTCTCGGCATCATCGGAGAGAGCGGAAGCGGAAAAAGCACAGTGGCAAGAATGATCACGGGGCTTATTTCCCCTACTGAGGGCAGCGTACAACTTCATGGACAGAACATCGCACAAATGAAAAAAAAGAATATGCGGCAGCTCTGCAGGAGCGTACAGATGGTTTTCCAGTCTCCGCAGGAATCCTTTGATCCAAGATGTACGCTGGGAGATGGTATTGGTGAAAGTCTCCGGAATCAGGGGATGTCCCGACGGGAGACAAAGAAGCGGGTGGCGGCTCTGATGGAGCACTGCGGACTTTCTGCGGAGCTTGCGGACCGGTATCCGGATCAGGTGAGTGGCGGACAATGTCAGAGAGCCGCCATCGCAAGAGCACTTGCCATCGAACCAGAGCTGCTGATCATGGATGAAGCGACCTCTTCCCTGGATGTGACGGTTCAGAAGGAAATTCTGACACTGATCAGCAGGATTCGCGCCGAGCGCAAAGACAGGCTTTCCGTTCTCTTTATCTGTCATGATATTGCCCTTGTGCAGTCGTTCTGTGACAGGGTTCTTGTCATGTACAGGGGACAGATCGTCGAAGAGGGAACTCCTGATGCAATTATCCAGAAACCACAGAACGCATACACCCGGGAACTCATCGACAGCGTTCTATCTCTGTGATTTTTTGTCAAAAAATCTCTGCCCATATATACCCATCTGCAAAAAACGACTGAAAGGAACAGCAGGACATGAAAAAGAAACTGCAATTATTGATTATCGCAGCCCTTGTGACCTCTCTTCTGGCAGGATGTGGAAATTCATCTGCAACAGGAACTTCCCTGTCCGGATCCTCCGGCACAGCAGCCACCGGAGAAAAAACAATGGTGATTGGAGATACAACCTTCAATTCCGAGAACTGGGAAGAGAGCGTCGATCCGCATACCACCTATAACGGGTGGGCCTGCATCCGCTACGGTATCGGAGAAACCCTTGTGCATTATACAGACAACATGGAGCTGGAACCCTGGCTGGCCGATTCCTGGGAAAACGATGGTGCCAATACCTGGACCATTCATCTCCATGAAGGGATAAAGTTTTCCAGCGGCAGAGACATGGATGCCGAGGCGGTAAAGGAGTGCCTGGACCACCTGCTGCAGGTACACGACCGGGCGCCCTCCGATACAAAGATCACTGACATCAAGGCTGACGGGATGACGCTTACGATTACAACATCCGAGCCAAATCCGGCACTGATGAACTACCTGGGCGACCCCTACGCATGCATCATTGATATGGATGCCAGCGACCTGGATCATGGCATCGCAGTGGGAACTGGTCCCTATGCCGTAAAGGAAATGGTGACAGATGACCATCTCACCCTGGTACCGAACAAGTATTACTGGGATGGAACGCCAAAGCTTTCCACCCTGACAATCAGGAATATAACAGATGGTGATACTCTCTCTGCGGCGCTGCAGTCCGGGGACATCGACGCTGCCTACGGACTGGCTTATGAGTCTTATCCGAACTTCGAAAACGATGCTTACCAGTTCTCCAGCATACAGACGTCCCGCGCCTTTTTCTGCTCCATGAACATGGACAGCCAGATCATGCAGGATGAAGCCGTCCGGAAGGCAATCGCAATGGGTATTGATAAAGAGGGCTTTGTAAGCACCCTGCTGGATGGGCATGGAGAAGCGGCAAATGGCGCCTTCCCGGATAACTTTTCTGACTTTGGCGGTGAAAACGTCCAAACAGAATCTTATGACCCGAAGGGGGCTGAGAAGATACTGGATGATGCCGGCTGGACCGATACGGACGGGGACGGCATCCGGGAGAAGAACGGAACAAAGCTCGAGATACGCTGGCTCACCTATCCGAGCCGTCAGGAGCTCCCGCTGCTTGCAGAATATGCCCAGGCGGCGCTGAAAGAGATCGGTATCAGTGTCGACATTAACAGCACAGCAGATTATCGTGAATTTCTGAAGGACAAGACATCCTGGGACGTCTTTGCATCCGCACTGGTTACCGCTCCCTCCGGAGATCCGCAGTACTTTTTTGCGTCCTGCTGTGTACCGGGAGGATCCTATAATTTCGGCAATTACAGTA
>JAJGAH010000343.1 GCA_020844525.1 Eubacterium sp. | reverse complement strand
TATGGTAAAATATCGAAAGTGCCAGACGCACAGGGAAATCACAGAATTACATCAGACATGCACTGCACAGAATGCATGAAAAACGCATGGAAAGGAGTTATATCACTATGGGAAAAATTTCACCATCTGCGTGTATGGAGGTCAAAGACGGGACACATGTAGCAAAGGTCGTGCTGATGCCCGGTGACCCGCTTCGCGCAAAATATGTTGCCGAGACCTATCTCGAAAACCCGGTTCTCTTTAACGACGTCAGGGGCATGCTCGGCTATACCGGTATCTATGACGGCGTGGAGGTATCTGTTATGGGAAGTGGTATGGGCATTCCCTCCATCACACTCTATGCCCATGAGCTTTTCAGCTTCTACGGTGTCGAGGGTATCATCCGGATCGGATCTGCCGGCGGTGTCGGCGACAATGTAAATGTACGGGACGTCGTGGTCGCGATGAGTGCTTCTACAAACTCCGCTGCACCTTCCCGCTATGGTCTTCCGGGAACCATCGCTCCCACTGCGGACTGGGGCATGCTTCGTGACGCTGTAAGCATTGCCGATACAATGGGTGTCCGCACCTCTGTGGGAAGCGTATATTCCTCAGATTTCTTCTACTATCCAGACCCCGCTGTTGCGGAAAAGGAGAAGAAGGCAGGTCTGCTCGCCGTTGAGATGGAAAGCGCCGGACTTTATACCGAGGCAATGTACGCGCACAAGAAAGCCCTGGCTCTGTTTACCATCTCCGACCATCTGTTCAAGCCGGAACATCTGTCACCGGAAGAAATCAAAACATCCTTCCATGAGATGATGGAAATCGCGCTCAAGACCGCGGCAAAAACTGTCAGGGAACTCGGCTGACCGCGAAACAAAGCATTTGACATTTTTCTTCTCTATTGATGATGCAAGAATCAAAAAAATGCGCTATTAAGAAATTGTCTTGAAATTCGAACATTTGCAGACATGCCAGAAGAACCGTAGTACTTCTTGCTTGTCGAAACCGTGAGAATTTCAAGACAATTTCATAAGCATCAATCTCTTTGCAGTCACGCATGGAAATGAAAAAGCTGCTCATATAATCTCATTTCCTGTTCGGTGTGAATACTGGAATCCAAAACCACCTTACCTGGTTTATCAGACTGACTCAAAATTCCATATCTGACAAGCTGCCTGTGCAGCTCCCTTGCGGTTCCCTCACTGCCATCATAAAGGGGGACATCCCCCATCACCTTCCGTATCTGCTTCTTCAGAAACGGATAATGCGTACAGCCCAGAACAATTCCATCTACCCTGCCCCGATAGGCACCAATCATCTGCTCCAGCATATCTGTCACATCCGGTGCATCCAGATTCCCCTGCTCTACCCTGTCAGCCAGACCGGAACAGGAAACCGGAATAAACTCCGCTTCGCCGGCAAGCCTTCCCGAAAGCTCATGGTATTTTTCCAGCTTCAATGTGACGGGCGTAGCCATGACAAGAATCCTGCCATGATGCTCCTGCGTCGCTGCCGGCTTCAGGGCAGGTTCAATCCCTATGATCGGCATTCCTTCGCTGTATTTCTGACGGATCAGCTTCACTGCCGCACTGGTAGCCGTATTACAGGCGATGACAATAGCCTTGCACCCCTGTTCGGCCATCCGGTCAGCAATCGCCATGGACAGCTCCTGCACCTGACTGACCGTCTTATCTCCATACGGTGCATGCGCGGAATCCCCGAAAAAATAGAAATTCTCATCCGGAAGCTCACGGACCAGGGCACGCAATACGCTGATACCACCCACTCCGGAATCAAAAACGCCGATATAGCCACTGTATTTCTTTTCTTCCATGTTCATATCTCTGCCTGTTCCGACCATTGGTACTAAGATCTCCTGTGCAGATGTCTGCACGATATCCCCATATTAGCAGATATGAACTTTTTCTTCAATGTTCCGATAGCAGACCTGCCGCAATGCCAGGAATCGAACCTGTTATATTGACGGAAAACCGGACCTGTATACGATCAGAAAATAAATCTTCTAAATGATCGAAGATTTGGGCACAGCCTTCACCATGTCCGGCTCTGCAGTACCGGGATCAGCGACCTGCAGGACATTTCTTTCCTCATCCGCTTCCGGATCTCCCTCTCCCTGCAGCAGCGTGCTGAAATCTATTTCCCTCAGGGCTGTGTCTGAGAGATCCAGACAGCTGCTTCCCATGCGTCCCAGATCATGGAGCAGCGTATTAAAGCTCACAGTCATTTTTGCATCACATTTTCCCTTTGCTACCCGCTTCATATGGCTCTTCCGCATGGCATCATCCATGTTCATAATCATATTCTGTTCCCGCTTCAGTTTTTCCGGATCTGCAAGCTTCGGATCAGCCATCTGTTCCAGCGTTTCATCAAACATTTTCCGGATCAGCTCCGCCGAACATCGAAGCTCCTTCATCGCGTCCTTGGAATACCGCTGTTTCTGCCCCTTGGAAGAAGCAAGATTTTCAACGATCTTCCTGCACAGATCAGCAATCCTGTCTATCTCACTCTGAATCAGCAGCACACCGGTTGCCATGGAAGCCTGGGCCTCCGTAATGGCGCCAAATGAGAACACAGAGGAAAGATATGTATTGATCTTCTCCGAAAGCGCATGCACGCCTGCCGCTTCTGTCTGCATGGTCTCGAGAACTGCCGCGCTGTCCTTCTGGGTAATATTCTCCGCACTTCGAAGCATCTTCTGTACAATATGTGCACTGTGCAGTACTTCCTGTGCGACAAGATGCAGTGCCGCCACCGGCTGTCCGATCAGCTTATTGTCGAGATACTTTGGCTGACCAAGCGGAACGGCTATCTCCTTTTTATCCGGAATTACCTTCATGACAATTTTCACCATCAGCCAAAGAAGCGGTGTCCAGATCAGGGTCATGATCACGTTAAAGCCTGTATGTGCATTGGCAATCTGTCTTGAAATGACATCCACCTCATTGCCCTTTGGCGAAAGCATGGTAATGAAAGCCGCATAGGGCTTTACAAACCAGATAAACAGAAGGCTTCCGCTGATGTTGAAAATACAGTGGGCAAGGGCTGTCCGCTTCGCGTCGATGCTCTGCCCGATACTTGCCAGTACTGCTGTGATCGTTGTGCCGATGTTGTCGCCCAGCAGGACCGGAATTGCTCCCGTGAGCCCGATGATACTTGTAACGCCGTCTGCAGCTGCCTGCGAGGCAAAATTCTGAAGCACCGCAATGGTCGCACTGGAACTCTGTACTACCAGTGTCATCATAAGTCCCACCAGCATCCCCAGAATCGGAATATGCGCAACCTTCCCGATCAGATTGACAAAAAACGGACTGGAGGCAAGGGGCTTCATAACATTTCCCATAATGTCAATGCCCTCAAAGAGCAGGCCGAATGCAAGAATGAAATTACCGATGTACTTGATCTTCTGCTTCTTTGCAAGAAAGCTGATGATAAAGCCGGCAAAGATAATGA
>JAJGAH010000342.1 GCA_020844525.1 Eubacterium sp. | reverse complement strand
ATATTGTGCTGATCGCGGTGCCGCTGACCATTCAGACCTTTCTGATCTTCTTTATTGCTTACGGAGTATGTAAGCTGCTGAAATTACCGCATGATATTGCGGCTCCTGCCGGGATGATCGGTGCATCAAATTTCTTTGAACTTGCGGTAGCTGTGGCGATCGCACTATTTGGTACGACGAGCCCTGCAGCTCTCGCCACCACTGTAGGCGTTCTGACGGAGGTACCCGTCATGCTCCTGCTAGTGCGGATAGCAAATAAAACGAAAGGGAGTTTTGCATAATGTGGACTTTTATTCAGGATCAGATCCTTGGGATGAGGTGGCTGAACACCATAATTGGAAAACTGCTGCTTACAGCCGGACTTGATACGGATAGTCGGATTGGCGGAAGCATACAGTTCCTCATCTATGACACAATTAAAATAACAGTATTGCTTTGTGCGTTGATCTTTCTGATTTCTTACATTCAGAGTTTCTTTCCTCCGGAGCGGAGCAGGAAGATCATGGGAAGATTTCATGGAATAGGAGCAAATATAATAGGCGCTCTGCTTGGGACGGTGACACCTTTCTGCTCTTGTTCCTCCATTCCGATCTTCATGGGCTTTACGAGCGCAGGGCTTCCGCTTGGGGTGACATTTTCATTTCTCATTTCATCGCCAATGGTGGATTTGGGGAGTCTTGTGCTTCTCACCAGTATCTTTGGCGTGAAGATTGCCGTGACCTATGTGGTGCTGGGTCTTGTCATTGCGGTTCTTGGCGGGACATTGATAGAAAACCTTCACATGGAAGATCAGATTGCTGATTTTATCCGCAATAATAATAGCAAGGTGGATATAGAGTCTCCAAATCTTACCGTAAAGGATCGGCTGCTCTATTCCAGAGATCAGGTTGCATCCACCTTTAAGAAAGTGTTCCCTTATATCCTTATCGGCGTGGCTATCGGCGCGGTGATCCATAACTGGATTCCCGAAGGCTGGGTGGAAACCGTTCTCGGCGACAATAATCCGTTCGGTGTGATACTCGCCACGCTTGTCGGCATACCCATGTACGCAGACATTTTCGGCACGATTCCGATTGCCGAGGCACTTTTGGCAAAGGGAGCATTGCTCGGTACGATTCTCAGCTTTATGATGGCGGTTACCACGCTCAGCCTTCCGTCTCTTATCATGCTGAAGAAAGCGATTAAGCCCAAGCTGCTTGGAACATTTATAGCCATCTGCACAGTGGGTATCATCATTGTCGGATACGGCTTCAATGCCATAGCGTACTTGCTGGTGTAAGGAGAAAAATTCAATGAACAAACCGAAAGTAGCATTTATCTGTGTTCATAACTCGTGTCGCAGCCAGATAGCCGAAGCATTAGGAAAATATCTTGCGTCTGATGTATTTGAGAGCTACTCTGCCGGAACAGAAACAAAACCTCAGATCAATCAGGATGCAGTACGCCTGATGAAGCAAATCTATGGCATTGACATGGAAAAAACGCAGCACAGCAAGGTTCTGTCAGATATCCCACCCGTAGATTTTGTTATTACGATGGGATGCAATGTTAAATGCCCATTTCTCCCTTGCAGGGAGAGATTTGATTGGGGCTTGGATGATCCAACGGGAGCAAGTGATGAAGTTTTTATCGAAACGATTCGGAAGATCCATACGAAAATTGTAGAGCTGAAAGAGTATATAGCACAGTGATTTACGGTTATAATTAAAAGAGTTTTTATAACTTTTTCGAACAGGAGGATAAGTAAAATGAATATTAAGGTTTTAGGCGGTGGCTGCAAAAGTTGTGAGGCACTTTTGAAGTCAGTAAAAGAGGCGGTAGCAAACAAGGGGATTCATGCTGAAATCGAGTACATCACCGATATGGAAAAAATCATGGGATATGGGGTGATGAGCATGCCCGCTCTTATGATTGATGACAAAATTGTTTCTGCAGGAAAAGTGCTGAAGGCAAAGGATGTAGAGAAACTATTGTAAGCAAAAAAGGATAAGGCTCCTCACTACCGGCAAATGCGTCGGCGGCGAGGAGCCTTTTTATGCTTCGATTTCGATTGTGATTCCGGACTTGAATTCCACGGTGAAGTGCTCGGTGAAGACGGTGATCTTCTCGATGAGCTTTTTGACCAGAGCCTCATCAAACTCTGTGATGTCGGTTTCCTGCCCGGCGATGAAGTCCTGCAGCTCCTTGATTCGGTTCATGGCTTCTTCCCGGTGGTGGGTGTCGAGCTCCGATTGTTCCTTCTGGTCGCGGAGCCGGAAAATCTCATCGGCTATGGCATCGTAGTCCTGTTTATTGTTTGCCTTCTTGATGAGCTCTTTTTGCAGTTCTTCGAGCCTTGCCTGAATGCCGCCCGGAGAGAGGGTGTCAGCGCTGACCACAGCCTTGGCGATGTTCTGCTGTAAGGTTTTCAGGAAAATGTCCCGCTCGGTAAGAATTTGATTGAAGGCCTTGACCGTGATCTCTTGTAGAAGGAGCTCGTTAACCGTCCGGTTGGTGCAGTTCTTTTCAGCCGAGGTAGGCTCCAGACGGCTGATGCAGCGCCAGACGATGGATTTGCAGCCGTGGTTGTTCCAATGAACGCGGCGGTAAAGTTCTCCGCATTCGCCGCAGACAATGATCTGTGCAAAGCAGTGATTGCAGGAGTAGGTACGTTTCCTGCCGGATGGGCTTTTGTGAACTACCCGGCGGCGGACAAGCTCTTCCTGTACCTGCATGAATAGCTCTTTCGGAATTATGGCTTCATGGTCATCTTCAACGTAGTACTGGGGAACTGTGCCGTTGTTCCTGATCCGCTTCTTGGTAAGGAAGTCTGTCGTGTAGGTTTTCTGCAGCAGGGCATCGCCCATGTACTTCTCATTTCTGAGGATCTTGTTGATGGTACTTGTGTGCCATTTTTCTTTACCGGCACCGGTGAGAATGCCATCGGCTTCAAGCCCAGCGGATATTTTATCCATGCTGGAACCCTCAAGGTACTCACGGTAAATGCGTTTTACGACTTCAGCCTGCTCCGGGTCGATGATCAGGTGCCCGTTGTCATCCTTGGTGTATCCGAGAAAACGATTACAGTTGACGGTTACCTTTCCTTGCTGGTAACGGTATTGCAGGCCGAGTTTCACGTTCTGGCTAAGCGATTGACTTTCCTGCTGGGCTAAGGAAGCCATGATTGTGATTAGCACTTCGCCTTTGGCATCCATCGTGTTTATGGATTCCTTTTCAAAGTAGACCGGGATGTTCTTGTCCTTGAGCTGCCTTATGTACTGCAGGCAGTCAAGAGTATTGCGGGCAAACCGGCTGATTGATTTTGTGATAATCATGTCGATGTTTCCGGCCATACATTCGTCGATCATTCGATTAAATTCGTCACGCTTTTTAGTGTTGGTTCCGGAGATGCCGTCATCTGCAAAAATCCCTGCCAGCGTCCACTGCGGATTTTGCTGAATGTATTCCGTATAGTGGCTGACCTG
>JAJGAH010000341.1 GCA_020844525.1 Eubacterium sp. | reverse complement strand
ATATCCTTCGCCGGTTGATGGCGCTTGACTGAATGTTTGTTATCACGAAATATATCCGAGTGTTTAACCTAATACCGAGCATGTAGGCGATGTTTCGTGATAACTCAAAAGTATTGATAACCTCTGTCGTATCTTGCAACCGGGAAGTCTCCGAGGCGGATCTCAAGCTTGCTGATCCTGCCGCCCTCGATGCCGTAATCCTCGCTCGGCTCTCCGTATACCTTTGCGCAGTAGGTGAATGTCTGGTTTCCGATCTTGATGCTTCCCTTTTTCCACATGGTCTTTTTCCTCCGTTTTCTTTGTGCGCCTTTTCCTTTGGCATGTACATATATCACTCTCCTCCGGATAGAAAGCAAGGAGAACCCGCGCATATATGTGACAAAGATCTGTGGAAGAAATTGTGTGTATTTGTATGAGGAAGAGGCCCCTTGCAGGGCTCCCTTCCCCGGTTATTTTTCAGTTCAGGCTCATTTTGAAAGCATGTCCCTTTTCGTAGCCCTTGCCCCAGAGGTCTTTCCGGAGGTTTACCTCGACCATCTCGCCGATCGTGCAGCCGGCCTCTTTGAAAAGCCAGAGTGTTTCGACCGCATCCGTTGCCCGGCAGGAGTAGGTGAAGGCTTTGATTCCGTTCTCTCTCATGCAGGCGGTCAGGGCTTCGACGTCCCGGTCCCAGATGATGTCGTCGAAGTTCAGGATCTCGTTTTCGTTCTCTCTGGAATGCTCGTAGGCCCTCCAGATGTTCCATGCGATGTCGCCCCTTTCTGCCATCCGATCCTTGGCTTTGTCGTATGCGGCTTCCGCTTTGTTCCTGCCCTCGTCGGTGGTAGCCTTGGCGTAGGCCTTCTTTGCTGCTTCCATTGCGGTGTAGGTTTCTTCGAAAATGTTCGTCATGGTTTTGTCCTCCTTGCCATGTGCCTGTCTTGTCTGCCTTTTCCTTTGGCATGTACATATATCACTCTGAAGCCCTTTTATAGCAAGGAAATGTAGTTTATAATCTGCACAAGATTTTTGTGCGGAAACTGTGTATTTTAGACCTCGCCGTACAGAATGTAGTGCACGTATTCCTCGCGGTGATCCTCAAGGTAGAGGACCAGCTCGTAGCAGCCTCTCTCATAGGCAAGGCGCTGGACCATCGGAAGATCGAACATGTTTGTAAGCCCGGTATCGCGGATCAAAAGGATCTGCTCCTTTACTTTCGGATCCATCATCGCGCCACCTTCCTCACAGCATCTTCGCCGTAGATCACGCTGAGGCCGGAACCGTTGTCCCAGCGCACCATGATCGATCCCATATCGTCCACTCCCGAAACCGTTCCCTTGGTTCCGATCGGCGGTGCCTGCGGGTCGTCCATTTGAAGGAGCTCTACCCGGGTTCCTGCCGGGTAGTACTCACGAAGGTTCTTCACAATATCCTCAGAAGGAAACATGCTTCTCATTCTGCCGCCTCCTTCTGCTCTTCTGTCTTTGCCGGAGCTCCGTTCCGGAAGGCTGCGCTGCCGGTCAGGTTCTGAAGGAGGATCTTTCTTGCTTCCTTGTAATCCGGTCCGATAAATCCGAGGCGGAGAAGGAAGCAGCGGAAGGCGTATTTCTCGTTGTCCGTTTCCACCGGTCTGCTGCTGGCGTGCTTCAGTTCCTTCGAGAGCTTGCAGAGAAGGCTGATGAAAAGGGTGTAGGTCTTGGCTTCCTCTGCGGTAACTTCCCGGGTAAACCAGGGGAATTCGATCTTGTCCTCGGTGACGTTGATTCGGATGTCCGTAACCCCGAGGGCGTGCCGGATCAGGTTTCCCTTGGAGGAAAGGATGTTTGTCAGGGTTCCGACGTTTGCAGCTACAAGCGGGAGGCTGATCGTAAGTTCCGGTGCTTTTTCTGTGTTCTCCGCAGGCTCCTTTGGCTCTGCAGGATCCGTAGTTTCGGAATCTGTCTCCGGTTCCGTTGCCGGTTCAGTCTCCGCATCCTGTTCATCTGTCGGCGTGGCTTCCGAATCCGTCTCCGGCTCAGCCGCCTCTTTCATTTCCGGAACCTCTGTTGGCTCCGGGTCTGCCGGGTGTTCCGCGTCCGGGTAGTATCCCATCTGGCCAAGTCCAACCATCACCCTGCCAAGCTTCTCTTCATCCTCGCAGATGAGGGTGCCTTCCTTATCGACCGTGATGTTTCCGATCTCGTAGGCGCAGGTCGGTACGAACTGGTACTCGGCTTTCTCTCCGGTGATCCTCTCGATTGCGTGAACCAGATCTCTTCTTTCTGTTCCTGTCATGCTGTAGTTTGCTTTCATGGCGTGTGCCTCCTTTTCTTTTGGTAGTACATACATCACTCTTTGCCGGCCTGATAGCAACTACATTCCGACTGGAATACTGAACAAAGATCTGGTGCTTTCCTCGTCACTTCTGTACGTAACGGAAGGTCGGATCAGGGTGCTGGAATTTCATCCTCTGACGCCACTTCTGGTCTCTCAGAGTGCTCTGTTTCTGCCTCCCCTTCCATGTCCGCTGACACTTCTTCAAAGGTGAGCTTCTGACCATCCCGGAGAACATACACGCCATCGGATTTCCCGGCCTGCTCGATATAGCGCTTTACGATTACATCCACAAATTTGGGATCGAGTTCGATTCCCCTGCAGGCCCGATCGATCTGCTCACAGGCGATCAGAGTTGATCCAGAACCGAGGAAGGGATCCAGAACGATGCCATTGGTCATCGAGGAGTTCCGGATCGGATAGGCCATGAGCTGCACCGGCTTCATCGTCGGATGATCCTTCGATGCCTTCGGGCGATCGTACTCCCAGATCGTGGTCTGCTTTCGGTCACTGTACCACTCATGTTTCCCGCCCTTCTTCCAGCCAAACAGGCAGGGCTCATGCTGCCACTGGTAAGGAGATCGTCCCAGCACCAGTGCGTTCTTTTTCCAGATGCAGCAGCCGGACAGATAGAATCCCGCATCGGCGAAAGCCCTGCGGAAGTTCAGTCCCTCGGTGTCTGCATGGAACACGTAGATCGATCCGTCGTCCGCAAGATTGTCATGCATGCAGGTGTAGGCAGAAAGCAGGAACTTATAAAAGTCCTCATCTGCCATGTTGTCATTCAGGATCTTTCCTGCGGTCTCTTCCACGTTCACGTTGTAGGGAGGATCCGTCACGATGACGTTTGCCTTCACACCATCCATCAGTTTGTCATAGGAAGCAGGATCCGTGGAGTCTCCGCAGAAGACGATATGCCGGCCCAGCTGCCAGAGGTCTCCGGCCTTGGAGAAGCATGGCCGTTTCAGTTCCTTCTCCACATCGAAGCTGTCCTCTTTGACTTCCTTCGTCGCTACTTTGTTAAAGAGCTGCTCCATTTCCGGAGGCTCAAATCCGGTGAGCGCGGTATTGAAGTCGGACGCTTCCAGATCTTTCAGGAGATCGGCGAGGAGGTTCTCATCCCATGCACCCGTGATCTTATTGAGTGCGATGTTCAGAGCTTTCTCTCTGGTCTTA
>JAJGAH010000340.1 GCA_020844525.1 Eubacterium sp. | reverse complement strand
ATACATGTAAAGGAAATCGGCTTTTTACAATATTGATTCTTCGTAGATTCTTCAGCCCCGTCTGAAGCTTCCAATGCGGCTTATCCACGACCTGTGCGTGGTAAGCCGCATTGTTGTCAGGATATCCTGATGCAATGACAGCGTGCTGAATAGATGAGACCTTGTAAACAATATCATTCAAGAACAAGGTGAACACAATTCAGCAAGACTTGTCCAGAAGCAGGAAATTTTTGACTTGCAGGCCGGAGCATTTTTGCGTATTCTTACATCATCAGAATTAAGTAAAAGAAATTCCGGTTTGAGCAGATCCGATTGTTCACAGGATATTCTATCAGGCTTCATGCAGGGATAGAAGGGAATTATATCCATAGAAAAAAGCCCTGTACAGTTTTTGAAACTGTTGAGGTGAAAAACGTTCAACTTGTTGACAAACGAAATTTTACATAGTAGAATACAAAGAGTTTGGAACGAAAAGGATGAAACAAACGGATATGGAAAAAAGAATTTTATCAATTCTGGTAGATAATACATCAGGTGTTCTTACAAGAATCGCCGGGCTTTTCGCCAGGCGCGGCTACAACATCGACAGCATCACAGCCGGTGTGACCGCAGACCCGCGTTTTACAAGAATCACGATCGTCACCAGTGGCGATGAGCTTGTTCTGGAACAGATCAAGAACCAGGTCCAGAAACAGGTCGATGTCAGGGATGTGAAGATTCTGGACGCGGAGGCGAGCGTCATCCGTGAGCTTGTACTTCTCAAGCTTCGCGTGAGCGAGGAGCAGAGAGACAAGGTGCTTGCGGTAGCGAATATCTTCCGTGCGAAGATTGTGGATGTTGGTCCGAAGTCCATGATCATTGAGCTGACAGGGTCCCAGAGCAAGCTGGAGGCTTTCCTCGAGCTTACGAAGGAATATGAGACACTGGAGCTTGCAAGAACCGGTATCACGGCATTGTCCCGTGGTATGGAGGATGTCACTTATCTGGACTGAAGTTTTTCAGACAGCTAAAGAGTTTACTCTTTAACCAATATACCTGCCGTTCATTCGCGGCAAAATCTTATTTTATATGGAGGAACTTGTATTATGGCATGGAAAATGTTTTACCAGGAAGATTGTGATCTGTCTCTGCTTGACGGAAAGAAAATCGCCATCATCGGTTACGGCAGCCAGGGTCATGCACATGCACTGAACCTGAAGGATTCCGGATGCGATGTCATCGTAGGACTTTACGAGGGAAGCAAATCCTGGAAGAGAGCCGAGGAGCAGGGCTTCAAGGTTTATACAGCTGCTGAGGCTGCAAAGCAGGCAGATATCATCATGATCCTGATCAACGATGAGCTGCAGGCTGCTATGTACAAGAAGGACATTGAGCCGAACCTGAAAGAGGGAGATATGCTCATGTTCGCACATGGCTTCAACATTCATTTCAATCAGATCATCCCGCCGAAATTTGTTGATGTAACCATGATCGCTCCGAAAGCACCGGGTCATACCGTTCGTTCTGAGTACCTCAGAGGCCGTGGAACTCCATGCCTGATCGCGGTTGAGCAGGATTACACAGGACATGCACAGGATCTGGCACTTGCATATGGCGCTGGAATCGGCGGAGCACGTGCAGGACTTCTGGAGACCGACTTCAGAACAGAGACCGAGACCGATCTGTTCGGTGAGCAGGCTGTTCTCTGCGGCGGCGTTGTAGCTCTGATGCAGGCTGGTTTTGATACCCTTGTTGAGGCTGGATATGATCCGAGAAATGCATATTTCGAGTGCATCCATGAGATGAAGCTGATCGTAGATCTGATCTATCAGTCAGGATTTGCCGGAATGAGGTATTCCATTTCCAATACTGCTGAGTACGGTGATTACATCACTGGACCGAAGATCGTTACAGACGAGACCAGAAAGGCAATGAAGAAGGTTCTGTCCGATATTCAGGATGGTACATTTGCAAAGGACTTCCTGCTTGACATGAGCCCGGCAGGCGGACAGGCACACTTCAAGGCACTCCGCAAGCTTGCTTCCGAGCATCCGTCAGAGAAGGTCGGCGCTGAGATCCGTAAGCTGTACAGCTGGAATGATGAGGATAAGCTGATCAACAACTAATCCCCATTTCCACATATACAAAGTATCCATATAAGCCGGGGGCGAAAGCCCCTGGCTTTGTTGCTATAAAGCAACGGGACATTATCATTTACGGCTTATGCCCTGGCTTTGCTGCCATGAACGCATCTTGCCGGGTCCGGAAAATTGATGTAGAATAGTGAAACCGACGAAAAAGAACTATTTTTCAGAGAACAGTGGAGGAAAAGCAGATGGGAATGACAATGACGCAGAAGATCCTTGCGCATGCGGCAGGCCTTGACCAGGTGTCAGCGGGCCAGCTGATTGAGGCGAAGCTGGATCTTGTACTCGGAAATGATATCACCACTCCGGTGGCGATTGATGTGATGAAGGGGTTCCGGAAGCAGCAGGTTTTTGACAAGGACAAGATCGCCCTTGTCATGGACCACTTTATTCCGAACAAGGACATTAAGTCTGCAGAGCACTGCAAGCAGGTGCGTGAGTTCTCACAGAAGTATGATATCACCAATTACTTCGATGTAGGACAGATGGGCATTGAGCATGCACTTCTCCCGGAGAAGGGACTGGTTGTTGCTGGTGATGTGGTGATCGGAGCGGATTCCCATACCTGCACCTATGGCGCACTTGGTGCTTTTTCCACCGGCGTAGGAAGCACGGATATGGCAGCTGGCATGGCGACCGGCAAGGCCTGGTTCAAGGTTCCTTCCGCAATCAGGGTCGTTCTGACAGGAAGGAAGAACAAATGGGTCAGCGGCAAGGATGTGATCCTGCATCTGATCGGAGAGATCGGTGTAGACGGCGCCCTCTATAAATCTCTGGAGTTTACCGGTGACGGCATCGCAGATCTTTCCATGGATGACCGCCTGACGATTTCCAACATGGCAATCGAGGCTGGCGGAAAGAACGGCATTTTCCCGGTTGATGACAAGACCATTGCTTATATGAAGGATCATTCCAAGAGAAGCTGGACCGTATATGAGGCGGATCCTGACGCGGAATATGAGAGAACGGTTACCATTGATCTCTCTGCGCTCAAGCCAACCGTTTCCTTCCCACATCTGCCGGAGAACACACACACGATCGATGACTGCGGAGATATCCGGATTGATCAGAGCGTGATCGGCTCCTGCACGAACGGCCGTATCCAGGATCTCCGGGAGGCTGCAGAAATCCTCAAGGGGCGAAAGGTGGCGAAGAATGTACGCTGCATCATAATCCCGGCTACCCAGGCCATTTACCTGGAGGCACTGAAGGAAGGCCTGATTGAGACCTTCATTGAGGCAGGCGCCGTTGTCAGCACACCGACCTGCGGTCCATGTCTGGGCGGTTACATGGGTATTCTGGCAGAGGGTGAGAGATGCATCTCCACCACAAACCGGAACTTT
>JAJGAH010000339.1 GCA_020844525.1 Eubacterium sp. | reverse complement strand
ATTTTTGCAAGAGGGCGTCACCCTTGTATTTTTCGTTTGAGAGAATGGACCTGATCGTGCTGATACACCATTTGTCCTTGCCGCCGGGCGTCTTGATGCCATCAGCGGTGAGTTCTTTTGCGATTCCATTGTAGGTTTTTCCCCGCAGATAGAGGTCATAGATGCGTTTTACTGTTTCTGCTTCCTCTTTGTTTACAATGAGCTCTCCGTTTGGTCCGCGGTCGTATCCCAAGAAGCGTTTGAACGGCACGGTAACTTTTCCGTCGGCGAACCGTTTTCTTTGACCCCAGGTGCAGTTTTCGGAGATGGATCGGGATTCTTCCTGGGCGAGGCTGCTCATGATCGTAATTAAAAGTTCACCTTTGCCGTCGAACGTCCAGATATTTTCCTTTTCAAAGTAGCACTCTACACCATGCTCCTTCAGTTTGCGGATAGTGGTAAGCGAATCGACTGTGTTTCTGGCGAAGCGGCTCACGCTTTTTGTTACAATGAGGTCGATTTTTCCGGCGAGCGCGTCATCGATCATCGTTCGGAATCCGACGCGTTTCTTCATGCCGGTACCGGAGATTCCTTCATCCGTGTAGACTTTGACGAATTCCCAGTCATCCCGTGCCTTGATGTAGTTTGTGTAGTAGTCGATCTGGGCCTCGTAGCTTGTAAACTGATCATCATGATCCGTTGAGACTCTTGCGTATCCCGCGACCTTTCGCTTTTTCTTCTCTGCGATTGGAGAGGAGGAGAAGCGGGTGAGTGTCGCGGGGATAGTGGTTACTTTCTTTTGCTGCTCCAAAATTTCTCACTCCTTATCTTCTTCATTTGCTTTGACATTTTTTCCTTTTCTTCATTGGTCCAACGTTTTTTCATGAGCTGCCTCATATAGGATTTATATTCTTCTGTGTGAGGAGTGCCGCGTTTCTTCTTCTGGTAGGTCCTGGTTTCCGTATGCCCATCCCGGAAATGAAAGGTAACCGTTTCATGATCGACTAAAGCATAGTCCATGGCTTTGTCCATTGCAGATTCGTCAAAGGCATCAAGCTGCAAGAGGCTACATACCATTTCCCGGATAACCGAATCTTTGATGTTCAGGTTATGACACTTGGATGCGGGAGAAGGGCAGTGCCAGTAGGAACCATCCGTACCGTCTTTATAAATTCTTCCTTGATGACGGTAGTTCTTTCCGCAGCACGCACATTTGAGAAAACCGGTGAAAGGTTTATAGCTTGGGAGTCTTGGCTGAGTATCCTTTTGAAGGCGCTTCCTGCTGAATTCTTTCTTTCTCTCCTGAGTCCAGGAATCCTTTACATAATTTCTCTCCCAATGTTGGGTAAGTATTTTTCCGTCTGTGAATTCAAAAATCATCGTGCCAGGTTCAAGGATGGTGATTTGTTTCACTCTTTCGGTAAAAACCTGTTCATCGAATTCTGAAAGCCCCAGTACCTTTGCGCATTCTTCTTTCAGAACCCGCTCTCGGATCATTCCAGACTTGCATAGGCTTTTTCCTTTCTTTTTATGAGAAGTACACATCCAATAAATTTCCTGATCGCCAAACTGGCTGGTTTTGGATCTAGTCTTCCTCTTTGATCGGACGAAACTGTGTCCACAGTTTCCACATTTTACTTTTGTTGAAAAGCAGTTTAAGTTGAGTGATTTGTTCGCGAAGCAGCCGAGCTTCCTGCGTCTTTCCATTTCCTGTTGGACATGATCAAAGACTTCTTTTTCAATGATTGCCGGATGCGTATCTTCTACAAAGTACTGGGGAAGCTCCCCATGATTTGTCTTCACTTTTTTTGTGAGCGGATCGGCGATAAATTTCTTCTGGAAAAGTCGGTTTCCTGTGTAGGTGACGTTCTGGAGAATCCCTTGTATGCTGGCGTCTGACCAACTGCAGCCAGCTCTTGTGGTGATGCCTTCTTCTGCAAACTCACGCTGGGTCTCAAGGCGGGACTTTCCGTCCAGGAAATTCTGAAAAATGCGCCTGACTACGGCAGCTTCCTCTGGAACGATGATCATTTCATCACCTTCCCAGCGGTAGCCATAGGTCCTTGTGTGCCCTATGGCATTAGGTAGACCCGCCTGCATTCTTTTGCGGATGCCCCATTTCACGTTGTTTGATATACTGTATGATTCTTCCTGCGCAAATGACGCAAGAAGCGTAAGCATGACCTCGCCGTCACCGGAAAGGGAATGGATGTGTTCTTTTTCAAATTGAACCTCGATACCTAGTTCTTTGAGGTGCCGGACGGTTTCAAGAAGATCAACGGTATTCCTTGCGAATCTTGAAATGCTCTTTGTCAGAATGATGTCGATTTTCCCATCTTCACAGTCAGATAACATTTTCTGAAATTCAGGGCGCCTTGCTGTACTTGTTCCGCTGATTCCCTCGTCCGCATAAACTCCAGCATATTCCCATTCCGGATTTTTCTGAATGAGGCTTGAGTAGTAGCTTATCTGCGCGGAAAGGGAGTGGTGGAGCCGCTCGGTTTCCATAGACACACGGGCGTATGCCGCTACCTTTTTCCGCGCAGGAAGAGCCTCAATTTTCGGCTCTATTTTTGTGATTTTCGGCATGGTATCACTCCTTTCGTCTAGTCTATCTATCACTCTGCTTGAGGCATATAGCAAGTCTTATCCTGAGAATAGTGTGCCAAACAGGGGCCTGTATTTTTCCTGCATTTTGCTGCTTATAACAGTAAATTCCTGGCTTGTGATAAGGCCTTGTTTCAGCATCATCCGGAACATCTGCATGCTTGCCTGGTAGAGCTTTTCCCGTTGAAACTGCTCCTTATTCATGGCGGATTCCTCCTTTGAAACGGTCTGCGATATAGCAGGCATGGCAGCAGTACTTGCGGTGCCGGTTTCCGTAAGCGGTGAAGTGTTTTCCGCAAGCAGCGCAGGTGAATGCATAGAAGGCTTTCCGGTTTATCCTTTCTGGATGGGAGTTCCACCATTTCCTGCGGCAGACATCCGAGCAGAACTTTTTCTTGCGCTTTCCTTTGGCTTGGGTTATCCTTTGCCCGCAAACCGGGCAGAAAGATGGGGCAGGGCCTGGTGTTTCTTCATTATCGTTAAGGTCGGCGTTGGTCAGATGATTTCTTCTGCACCAGGAGGTTACACTGCTTTTGGAAAGGCCAAGGGCCTGCGCAATACGCCCGTATCCGTAGCCTTCATGTCGGAGAGATGTGATCTGAGTTTTCTGTATGTCATTCATGGACATTACCTCCTTCACATCTTCCGTCAAAAGAAAATCAGAAGTCCGTACTCTGGACTTCCGATTTCTTTAGTCTTTTTTGTAGAACGAGCATTCGTACCCGTCGGCCCGCAGAAGCAGCCCCGGCGCCCAGGGAGGGGTTCGCCCCATGAGGTCACAGATCTCCTGAAGATCGGTCTCAAGAGGGCACTCAATAATCAGCTCATCATGGACATGGGCGACAATAAAGCAGTCCGAAAGGGTGCGCATGGCATAGCAGAGG